>JAZOWR010000337.1:0-2801 GCA_045659345.1 Ructibacterium sp. | reverse complement strand
ACAATATGCAAAAGCAATCTGGTTCGTTCGACATGACGCAAAAATTCATGTCCAAGGCCTACGCCCTCATGCGCACCCTCAATAATTCCAGGAATATCAGCAACCACAAAACCGCCGCCGTCACCCATATCCACTACACCCAGATTAGGGGTCAATGTGGTAAAATGGTAGTTGGCAATCTTGGGGCGAGCATCACTAATAATAGACAAAAATGTGGATTTACCCACATTAGGAAACCCCAAAAGTCCCACATCTGCAATAAGCTTAAGCTCCAGGGTCACCATAAATTCCTCTCCGGGCATACCGGCTTTGGCAAACTTGGGAACTTGTCGGGTTGCAGTCGCAAAATGGGCGTTGCCCCAACCCCCGACACCACCTTTTGCTGCAACGGTTCGTGCGCCGTCTTCCTTCAAATCACAAATAACCAAATTGGATTCCGCCTCGCGGATTAGTGTACCCACCGGAACGCGAATCTCCAAATCTGAACCGTTTTTACCGTTGCGTTTAGCATCTCTGCCTGCCGCACCGTTCTCTGCCAAATATTTTCGTTTATAACGAAAATCCATCAAAGTGCTGATGTTTTTATCTGCAACAAAGACCACACTGCCGCCTCTGCCTCCATCACCGCCGTCCGGACCGCCGGCAGCTACATATTTTTCGCGATGAAAACTCACCGCACCGTTGCCGCCATCACCGGCTTTTATAAAGATTTTGGCAAAATCCGAAAACATGCGAACATTCCTCCTCTGCAAGAAAAAAGGGGGCGGACCTGCGTCCACCCCAGCATATGCTTTGATTACTGAGCGATTTCGTAAACAGATACCTGTTTCTTATCCTTACCTTTGCGCTCAAATTTTACTCTGCCGTCAATCAGGGCAAAAAGGGTATCATCGGTGCCTTTTCCTACATTGATACCGGGATGAATCTTAGTGCCTCTCTGACGAACCAGGATATTACCTGCTACGACATGCTGACCGTCGCCCTTTTTCACACCAAGGCGTTTGGACTCGGAATCTCTGCCGTTTTTGGTACTACCCATACCTTTCTTATGAGCCATGTTTTCTCACTCCTTTATCAATTTGAACTCTGGAATTTAGCCATTGATGGCTGTAATTTCAACTTTTGTATAAGGCTGTCTGTGACCCTGTTTTTTGTGATAGCCCTTCTTCGGCTTATACTTGTAAACAATGATCTTTTTTGCCTTACCCTGCTTTAAAGCAGTTGCAGTAACGGTTGCACCCTCTACATAAGGAGCACCAACCTTCAAGTCATCGCCGCCTACTACCAATACCTTATCAAAGGTAACAGCAGCGCCGTCTTCTACATCCAGCTTCTCGATGAAAAGTACATCTCCCTGCTGAACTTTGTACTGCTTTCCGCCGGTTTCAATAACTGCGTACATATTCGTAATCCCTCCTATTACCCAAGACTCGCCATATAAGGTGTTTCCTAAGAAAAGCTTATAAACCTTATCTGCGCGGTTACCGCAATAGTATAACATAAGAAATTGGGTTTGTCAACAATAAATTTTATCTTTTTTATCTTAAATCATTCTTGACTAAATCCTCAAAGCTTTCCCGCCTAACTGCAACATAATCCCGCTGGTTGCTCACCATAACAATCGGTGGACGAGGGATGCGGTTGTAATTGGATGACATAGCGTAGTTGTAGGCACCTGTGGAAAGCACGGCAAGAATATCCCCCGGCTCCGGTGTTTGTATCATGGCATTTTCCAAAAGCACATCGCCCGACTCGCAACACTTACCTGCAACGGTGCAGGTGTAGTCCTTGTCCCGATTCGCCTTATTGGCAATCACAGCTGTATATTTTGACTGATAAAGGGCGTATCTTGGATTATCTGCCATACCGCCGTCGACGGCAACATACTTTTTATAGCCGGGAATCTCTTTCATGCTTCCTACGGTGTATAAGGTGATTCCGCAATCGCCGACAATGCTTCTACCCGGCTCTAAAAGAATCTTTGGCTCCTTCAGCCCCCGATTTGCACATTCTGCCTTGACCGTGCTTGCAACCATTCGAAGACAACTGTCAATATCCGGCTCCGGATCCTGTTCCACATACCGAACGCCAAAACCGCCGCCAAGATTCAAAACCTCAGGTTCAAATCCCAAACGCATCTTGATATCCTCTGTAAATTGCAGCATAACTCTTGCAGAATCGCTGAACAGCGTATGTTCAAACACCTGAGAGCCAATGTGACAATGATAGCCAACAAGATTGACATTCTCGCATGCAAGGGCAGTCTTGACTGCATCAAACGCCTGACCAGTTTCAATCGCAAAACCAAATTTGGAATCCACCTTTCCGGTCGCCACAGCCTCAAAGGTATGAGGATCGATACCGGGCGTAATCCGCAAAAGAATGTTTTGCTTAACATGATGCTCCCCTGCAATCCGATTGACATTCTCAAGCTCATACAGATTGTCTACGATAAAATATCCAACCCTGTTCTGTATCCCAAACTCTATTTCAGGAAGGGACTTGTTGTTGCCATGGAAATAGATTCTCTCTGTTGGGAAACCTGCATGAACGGCAGTATACAATTCTCCGCCGGATACCACATCCGCAGAGAGGTTCTCTTCATTTATAATTTGATACATTCTGACAAACGATGCCGCTTTACTTGCGTATAAAATCTCTCCGCAGTCAAAATATTTCTCCATTGCCTGACGGAACATCCGGCATTTTGCACGGATTTTTTCCTCATCCATCAGGTAAAGGGGGGTTTGATGCTTGGTTGCAAGCTCCACAGTATCCATGCCCGCAAACATAAGATGCCC
>JAZOWR010000336.1:0-1271 GCA_045659345.1 Ructibacterium sp. | reverse complement strand
ATGCCACGCTCTAATGCTGCCCTGGCTTCAGGGCCTTCATGGAGCAACGGCACTCGGTTGGATTCTTCTTCATGGGTCGAACGGTTATCTATTTGGGATTCTCCCTGCAAATAACTGTTACAATAACTGACCCATGACCGTTTCAGCTCATGTAAAAACTGGCGGCTATTCCAAGGGTTGCTTTGTACCGTCTTGCGCTTCCATATCTTTTCTGTAACAACGCTGCCGTTTCGGTTTCGGGTGCGTATTTTCTGTTCTCCAGTCTTTGGGTCAATCTCTGGAATACGCTGCCCGTTTTCATCCAAAGCATATATTTTCTTTTCTCTGGCATCCCATGTCCCATCTTCCTTAAATCCTCGGATGGTGCAAAGGCAATGCAAATGCGGATTTCCGTCTTTCATGTGAAAAGCCCAATCCGCAACCATGCCAGCATCCACAAGATTTTTCTGTATAAACTCCCTGGCACGGGATATGGATTCTTCCCGTGTCCATTCTTTCGGCATTGCGATTATAAACGCACGGGCAACTTGGCTATTCGCTCGGTTCTCTTTCTCCTGGACGGCGTTCCATAGCGTTTCTCTGTCAGCGTAGGCAGCAGGGGCATGGGAGGGAAGTAGGATTTCGGAAAATACAACTTCCTCCTTGTTTTGGTATTGAAAAGTCATGCCCAAGGAATCATCATGGAGCTTTTTGGCTGCTTGATATGCTGCTGCCGCAACTGCACTTCTGCCGCTACTGGCTTTTACAATTTTTGCTTGCATAAATAGAAAAGCCATAGTTCACCTCCACGCTGCGGCAAAGTGCAAGCTGTCTGCAAGACCCTAATCCAACAGGGTTGTTGGTCTGTCTGAAAGAATTTTGCCGCTGCAAAATCAATGTTTTATGTAATAAAATGTTGCTCCCATCTGGAAAGATTACTTCCAATGTAAAATTGGTGCTGTCTGCAAAAGACCCTCAATGGAATTGCGACAAGAAATAGACGGGCGCAGTCTGTCTATATTGGCGCAGTCCGAATCTTTAGATTCGGCTGAATCGCCAATAGACCCAGCCGTTATTTCAAAAATTAAAAAGTCCTCCAAAGGGTTCTTCCTTGTTACTCTGCGTATTCTCTGAAGGCACCCATGGTTCTTCCGTTACCTCCGTTTTCTGCTTTTCCAAGGTAAAGTTCCCTGCGTTCTGTTGCTCCCGTAAAAAATTCACAACAGCATGAATCTCGTCCTTTTCCAGATAGCTTCGTTGAAACAGAGCTGCCAGCTCTGCGCCGCAAACAA
>JAZOWR010000335.1:0-2204 GCA_045659345.1 Ructibacterium sp. | reverse complement strand
TTTCTGCGTCGCATTCTGCTTTCGTAGGGTCAAAAGACGCTATGGTACCATACACACCTAAAATAAAATCATTTCCTGAGCTTATTGAGCAGGAGCATAAAGAGAAAACTGTGATTATACATAAAATAATACTTAAAGTTTTTTTCATTAGCAATACCCCTATTCTTTAATATGTTCTAATGCCTTTTCGATAATATCTCTTAACTCAAAAACAGTGTTTAAGCTGTCGTAATTGATTTCCTGAGCCTCTTGTTTAAGATGATCTATTTCATACTGAATGCCCTCGTCTATGTGTTCAAGGGCTGTTTGAATATTGTACCTGCATGTTTTAATTTCCTGATGCAGGTAATCGGGGTTGTATTTGATCACCTTTTTCTCCCTATAGTTTTAAACCCTTCCGGCGTGCTGACTTATATACACCATGCTTAATCCTCTGGAAGGGCTTAACTTTCTCAAAGCATCTATATTGTACGAAACTCCGATTCGGATGTCAACTGTTTTCAGAAGGAAATCTCAAAATTTTCGTACAATACAAAACTCTGACCTGTTACCTCGGCGCAGAACTCCTGAACTGCTTTGTTATTCTCGCACCGGGACAGAATGCCTCTGAAAAACAGGTGTGATGTACTGTTGCTGGGATAGCCCTCCCGGGAGCCGTGAACAACGCCTTCCTTAGTAAGGAACACCGTCATAAGGTGCTCGGTCTTCGGAATGCAAAGGTTTACTGCTATCTCGCGATCCTCGGTGTCAATGATACCGAAGGACAAAACCTCGCAGTCGTAGAAGACCTCGGAAATCTTCCTGTAAAGATGGTCAAACAGTTCCGGGTTTTTGGGTGTTTTGATGCACTCGCCATGTGCGTGGGCTTTTACAGGTTCCATGTCGTTTCTCCTTTTTCTTAGAGTATAGCCTTTTTGAGTTTAACAGTCAAGGCTTTTTCTAGCCGTAAATCACTTTTTCGTCTGTATGATAGGACTCCCATGTTTCCTTCAAAAACAGCCAGCGGTCAAGTCCGTATTTGGTGGGCGTTTCAATCCACCTGATCAGGTTCCTTGAAATCTGATTCAGAAGTTCCTGATTGTCTACACTGAGAAATCTCAGTTCAGCCTTGGAACTAGGCTTTTTCTTTGTAATCAGAAGCCGGCAGATTTTAGTCCCGGATGTATCGGTGATATGCACATGGGGAGGATTGTGGTCATTTGAGTTAATCCGGGCGATAAACCCGAAACCGTCCTGTTTCGAGCATACCACAGACATTTCAAGCAAAAGTTCGCCCATCTTCATGCTGTTATCCTCTGCCACTTTCCGTTCCGGTACTCGCACACTGCCTCTGTAAGATATCCGGCGTAATCCACCTTCTCGCCTACATAGAGCACAGTTCCCTCGAAGAACTGCTTTTCCACGGCCTCTTTGCGGGCTTTCTGGAGGGTATCAGCCTTCAGTTTCTCAGCTTTCCGGCATCTGAATCCGGAGTTCTTTGTGGTTTCAGTAACGTAGTAGCACATTTTTGCCTCCTTAGCAGGTTCTTGAGACAGCCCATAGCAGCACAGGGTAAGGAATCTCCCACATTGTGTCTTTGGCCTCGCTGTCCTGCATTGTAATATCATGAGGAACGGCTCTTTCAAATCCGCAGTCTGTTCTGTACTCGAAAAACAGCTTGCAGTTTTTGCCGGATGCTGTATTCATTACCTGCAGTTCCCGGAGTCCGTCCTGTCGCCCTGTTTTGTCCGGGATGATCCGTATGGTTTCTCCGTTGTCGCCAACGCATTCAATCCAGCAGTCAACTGAGTTATCAGCCCAGCCAACGGTGTTCAGCAAAGGACGGCAGGTGTCGGTTATATGGTCAATTCTGTACTGCCTGAGTTCTTCTCTTGAGTTCATGTCGCTTCTCCCTAGTTCCATTCAACTGTACTTTCAATTACAGGCGTTCCTCTTACAGTATAGGGAATGTCTTTAACGGTATCCGAGTATTCAAGGGCGTTATACTTACCGTCAAAAAATTCGTCCAGTCTATATCCTAAAACCCTGTTTTTGACGTATTCTCCGGAGTTTCTGTATTCGGAGTTCCACACGCCGATAGTATCTGCAAGACTGTCAGACTCAAAGATAACTGTTTCTTCATCCGGCAAAGAGTGTTCCAGAAGCCAGATATAATCGGGTCTGCCTAAAACAATGCCCAGGGTTTCAGTAATTTTCGTGATCTT
>JAZOWR010000334.1:0-2494 GCA_045659345.1 Ructibacterium sp. | reverse complement strand
GAAAGGATGCAGGAAAATTCCTCAAGGAATTGGGCATCAATTCCGATACCCGACTGATCATCTGCGAGACCAAGGCCAATCATCCTTTTGTTCAGGTTGAGATGATGATGCCGATTCTTGCGATTGTTCGGGTTCCGGATATTGATGATGCTATCGAAAAGGCTGTTGCCGCAGAACACGGCAACCGTCACTCTGCACATATTCATTCTAAAAATGTTGATCACTTGACCAAATTTGCACGCGAGGTGGAAACCACCATCTTTGTTAAAAACGCTCCTTCCTACGCCGGCATTGGTGCAGGCGGCGAAGGCTACACCACCTTTACCATTGCAGGACCTACCGGTGAGGGATTGACGGCAGCTCATTCTTTTACCAGACAGCGCCGTTGTGTTATGGTTGACGGATTGCATATTGTATAACGGAGGTCTACTATGAACGCATTGGGAATGCTTGAGGTATACAGTTTTACAACCGCAGTTTGCGCGGCAGATATTGCGGCAAAAGCCGCTGATGTCAAGGTCATTGCGTTTGACAGAACCAGACCGGGCAGTGAACATGTTCCTGCTCCCCTGGTTATGCAGATGAAAATTGAAGGCGATAATGCCTCTGTTAAGGCAGCAATCGAAGCATCCAAAGCATATGCCGAGAATGAAGGCATGTATATTATCTCCAGTGTTATTCCCCGTCCGGGTGACGGCACAGAAAAAATGGCATATTTGCTGGATGTTAACAAAGACAAGTACAACAAAAAGCTCCCCAAAACCTTTTACGGCACAGAGATTGAGGCGCCCCAGGTTGACTTTTCGATTGGCTTGCTGGAAATTTCCGGTATGGTTGCCGCAATTACAGGCCTTGATGCAATGGCAAAAGCCGCTAATGTCAGTCTGATTCATTCAGAAAAACGGCTGGGCGGACGCTTGGTTACTTTGATTATTAAAGGCAGTGTATCGGCTGTTCAGGCAGCAGTAGATGCAGGTGCAAAAGCTGCCGCACCGCTGGGTAAAATTCACGGAAAAGCCGTGATTGCAAACCCTCACGGTGAGATTATGAAATACTTTGACTATGAAGACTAAGTATGGGTGGTATGGACATGTATGATTTAGAATTGATTCAGGCAACCGTAAAGAATGTTGTAAAAGAACTAAAATTAGATACTAAGGAACACTCAAAAGATGATTTTGTAAAAATTGGCGTATCCCAACGCCATATTCACCTCTCTCGGGAGGATTTGGATATCCTCTTTGGAAAAGGCTATGAGTTGACTCCAAAAAAGATATTGATGGGCAAGGAATTTGCCTCTGACGAGGTCGTAACCTTGGTTGGTCCCTCTTTAAAGGCAATCGAAAATGTCCGGGTTCTCGGTCCTGTGCGTAAGAATACTCAGGTTGAGATTTCGCGCACGGATACCTTTGTCTTAAAGGTAAGCCCGCCGGTTCGTCCCTCAGGCGAAATCAAGGGCTCTGAGAAAATTGTTGTAGTCGGTCCCAAAGGCAGTGTTTATCTTAAAGAAGGCGTTATCATTGCTAACCGGCATATCCATCTGACTCCGGAATTTGCTGAATCTTTGAACCTGAAAGACAACGACCTGGTTGATGTTGTCATTGACGGCGTAAAACCCACCAAGTTCTTTGATGTACAGATTCGTGTGCGGGACGACTTTAATGTGGAGATGCATATTGACACCGATGATGCCAATTCATCCGGCTTAAAAAACGGTGATGTGGTACACATTCTTACCAAATAAGTTTGATACGGAGGTGCGATATGCTTGCACTTGAAAGGCAGAAAAAAATCCTGGAACTGTTAACAAGCGAAGGTGCGGTTATGGTCAGTAAACTCAGTGCAGAACTGGGGGTAACCGATGAAACCGTACGCCGAGATCTGGAAAAATTAGAATCGCAGGAGCTTTTGCGCCGAACTCATGGCGGTGCTTTGCCAATTAGCGAGGGCAGTTATGAACTTTCGTTAGAGAAACGAAAGGTGCTCAATGTGGAGGCAAAACAGGCACTTGCCCATAAGGCAGTGGAATATATCGCATCCGGAGACAGCATATTTTTAGACGCTTCTACCACAACATTTTATATGGCAAAAGAGATTAAAACCATAAAAAATGTAACGGTAATTACCAACTCTCTTCGAATTATCAACGAGCTTTCCGGCATTGAGGGCATCAAAGTCATTGCTGTCGGCGGTATTCTCAGCAACAACCAGTCATTGGTCGGTTCTATGGCTGAAACCACCATTAAAGATTGCTATTTTGCTGACAAAATGTTCTTCTCCAGCAAGGGAATCGGTGATTCCGGTATCATTCTGGAGGGAAACGAGCAGGAATGCTATATTAAACAGCAGATGATTGCAAATTCCCGTAGTCACTACTATCTTTGCGATAAATCTAAAATTGGCAGGGTCGGGTTTATGAAGCTTACCTCTTTTGAGCCAATTGAATACCTGATTACCGATGCAAAGCTGGATGATTTTCTTACCGGAATTATGC
>JAZOWR010000333.1:0-5194 GCA_045659345.1 Ructibacterium sp. | reverse complement strand
GTCATTCAGATTCTGGGAAATCTCTTTAACTTCCCAATTATGGAGAATCAATCCGCCAATTTCGCCCCATTCGCCCAGCCCGTAAATCTGATATCCGTCCGGATCAACAATCTTTCTGCGCTCCATACGCGCCCGGTATGCGTCATCAATAAAACGATTTTGCAAATACGTCGAATGATGCGTCAAAACATTTTCATCCGGAATATCGAAGAAAATTTTCTTGATCCAATGGTTTTTGTTTACCGGGTTGAATGTCATTCGGATTTGATAGAATTGACCGGGTGGAAGTTCGCCACGCAAACGGTCATCAATGATTTCCAAATCGGCTTGCGTGAATTCGGTTGCTTCTTCTAACCAAACGTCTGTCAGCTTGCCTTTCTGGAACGTGATTGATTTCAGCTTTTCGCGCTGTTTATCGTCATTCATTCCCCGGAAAATAATCTGGTTTCCGTTGTGCTTGCAAGTCAGTTTTAACGGGGATTTGTTTATTTGCCAGTATTGCTCCGCTTTGTCTCCAAACATCCGGTAAATCGCGCCCGTAAGTTCCGCAAACGTGCTATCACGGTTCGTTATGTCAGACTTCCGTAGCGCAACAAGATTCCGTCCGGGGTCACTCATCAAGCGCAAAATGTAGTTCTGCGCCGTGTCCACGCTCTTCCCCGATCCTGCCGAACCTTTCATAACGATGTAGCGTTTTCGACTGTTATCGACCTCACGGAAACCGGGATTCGCCGGAACTTTGATATTCATAACGCGCCGACTTCTTTCCGCATAGAAAAAACAGCGTCATTTATGCGCTGTTTTGCTATGTTAAAATATCCGCTGTCTAATTCAATACCGATAAACTTTCTGTCAGTATTCACGCAAGCCACCCCCGTGCTACCGCTACCCATTGTGAAGTCAAGGACAGTATTTCCCTCGTTGGAATATGTCTGTATCAAATCTTCCAAAAGTGCAACGGGTTTCTGTGTTGGATGATAGCCGTCATTGTCTTTCTTGTATTCAAGAACATTTGACTTTGACTTGCCACCTTTCCAAAGGTTAAAGGTTGATGTGTATTTTTCATTCAGCCGTGCAAGTTCCGCATAGGGCAAAAATCCATCCATCTTATCAATGCCAAAAACAGAAACAATCTCATTATAGGTCTGTTCGGTGCATAGTGCAAACTGGCTTGAGCCGATGCGTGTTGTATGGTCTGCTTTTCCACCTCTCGCATATTTTACCGCCCTTTTGCCCTCTGTCACATAAAAGCAATGTTCGGCTTTTCTGTGTCCTACCCTTACGTTTATCTCTTTGCAAGATTTAGCACCGATAAACTCCAAAACTCGCTTAAAATAATCTCTTAATTCGTTGGTGCATTCGGCATCGTGTGGCTTTGTAAAAATGCAAATATCCTCAAATCGATTTACCATTGCAGTTTTGGCAATCAATGCGTTTGCGTGTGCATTCTTGTACCACATAGCACGATATGCAAAAGGCAAAGATGGAATAGCCGATGTAATAAGCCGTGATGTATAAGGCTCTTGCGAAAACAGCACAACTTTTCCGTTCTGTCGTAAAATTCGTGTCAGTTCGGTAAACAATGCGGTTGGGTCAATTTCGTTGTCCCATTCGGTTGTTTTGTTTCTCCATCCATCAAGTGCCGCATTTTTCATCGTTCCATACGGAGGGTCAGTCAGCACCAAATCCACCGAGCCATCGGGAATGTTCTTCATCAATTCAAGGCAATCACCATGCATCAGGTCAATCACCGCGCTCACCGTCCCCGTAATCAACCGAAATATTCAAATCCATATCAACTACTTCGTTTATGGTATCTTTATAAAGTCCGTACCGCTTGCCGAGCAATTCAGCCGCTTTCAGCCGTTCCTTTTCATCCGGCGGTTTCTCTATTACCCGATCCGCGCCGACTTCATCCCGTGCCAGAACATTGGACACGCTTTTCCCACGCATAACGGCGGTCAAGTATTTCAAAACCTCATCTTGATCGGCAATCAGTTCCGATTCCTTTTCTGCCATTCGCTGTTCGATGTGTTCTTTTATGTCTGGTTTCGTCAAGTTTTCCTGCCCGATAGCCTTTGCAGTTTTCTTTGAATACCCAGCCCGAATTGCCGCCTGTGTTGCGTTCAGGTCAATCAAGTATTCATCACAAAAGCGCATTTGTTTTGCTGTCATTTTTGCCATTCCACAACACTCCTTTTCTGAAAAGTTCCCCAAACCCGCCCTTCCGGTGTCTGCTATGCCGGACGCACCCATGAAAAAACGCCCAACGGTCAAACCGTCAGGCGTTGGAAATTATCGCAGTATAATCATACCACACTTTCCAAGTCAATTGTCATACAAAAAAGTCAAAAAACATACAAAAAAGTCAAAACACTTGCATTTCATCACACTTTTTTCCGTTTTCGCGTGACCGCCAACACGTTTTTCGATTCTGCTTTCCGTCCGTCAAGAATTTTCTGTACGTGGGCAATTGCGTGGCCGTGTATCGTGGTTGCCCAGCTATAAGAATTTTGGTATGAATCCGCGACTTCCTGCAATGTGAGATGCTGCACATAAACCTTGTGCAGAACATCGTATTCCGTGGCGTTGAGTTGTTCAATCACGGAAAGAATGTCTTTCTTTGTGCGGAACAGGCTTTCGATATGCAATTTGATTTCCGCATCAATGTCAAGTGCGCGATCAATCGCATCAGCCATTTTTTGTTGACTGCCGGAGGACTGAACCCGTTCGCCGTCCATTCGGGAAGTTGTTCCCGTGGCGATTTCCTGCCATTGCTTTTTCTCGATCAATTTGTTTTCGATCATCTTGTCCAGCTTTCTGATTTGTTGCAAATATTCCTTCGCTTTCAAACAAGTTCAGTCCTTTCGCGTCCTTATCAAATCGCTTTCGCAAGAATCTTCTCCTGCAACTGCTGATAGAGGTTTTTATACAAGTCTCTTTCAATTTCTGCCCGAAGCAAAGCCTCATTGATTGCGTTGCTGTTTGTAGTAGCTTCCGGAACAGTTCCGGGGTTTCTTTGCTCCTGCTGTCCGTCCAGCGCAAACGAAATCGCCAATGCCCGGTCAATCTCTGCCATTTCTTCCGCTGTACATTGACGAATAAAGCCCGTCAAGCGTTCTTTGCTGACCGTGAACACCTGTTCACAAAGAACCGTAGAAAGCACCTTGCAACGTACAGGCACATGAACCGGAAGCGGCTTTTTTTCTTTCGATGTGATAAGCGCAACAATCACGGTCGTTCCGAATAGATTCCCGGCTTCGTTGGAAATAATAACGCCGGGGCGGTCTTGCTCCTGTTCGCTCCCCGAAACGGAAGCGCAACTGGAAATATAAAAAATGTCCCCTCTGTGATACTCCATTCTTTCACCCTCTTTAATATTCTTGATTGCTTGATATGCGGTCGGGTCGGCGTAGTGTTCCGAATTTCTGAAATGATTGTCAAACATAGCGCAATCCTCAAAAATGCACATTTCGCGGAATTGTCCCGAAAATGACTGCTCTTCCCGGTTCTCTGATTCTTTCGCCGTGGTCAATAATTCCGATTGTTTTAGCGGCAACGTGGGCGGGAAGTTTGCATTCATCGAACGGGCAGAAATCCGGGCAAGTCATCTCGTATTTTGTCCATTTTCCCTTTTTCTCTGCCCGGAATTCGGCAAGCCTTTTTTTCTCGGCTTCAATGTGCTTATCGCAAAATGTTTGATTCGGCGTTTCCACTTTCGCTCCGCACCGAACGCAAAGTCCCGCCGCCTTTCTTGCGTGGTAGCGTTGGCGCATATATTCATTTCTCGTCATCTCCGGCAATCTCCTTTACATACGGCAGATTCTTCAAAATGTCGGTGAAATATCGCCATTCGGAAAGCTTGTGGTTTTCGCGCTGGTGGATCATGTTGAACACATTTTCATAGTTCATCGTAACCGTACGCCGCTGGTTGTAGGATTGCGGAAGCAGTTCAATTAACGCTTTCCAAACTTCCGGATCGGCTTCGGCAATAAACTGTTGCCGCAAATCTTCCAGAATCTTGATTTGATATTTGCAAAAATGTTCCTTGATTGCAAGTGAATAATCAAAACTGAAATCTTCCAGCGTGAACGGCTTTCTCGTGATTGTGTGCATCGTGCTGCACGAATTAGACGTGACCCCGATTTTGTACGTATCGAATTCAATCCACCAAAAGCGCGGCGCGGTTATATCCATGCTCACGAAAATTTGGCGCAAGAATTTCCGATGCTCTGCCCCGGCTTTATACAATCGGCGCATCAAATCCAGATCATTTTCCCCGGCGAAGAATTCAAACTTTGCCGTTTGTAGCGTTTCAGAATCTTCAATGTGCGTGGAATAGCTGTCCGACCGATTCCAACTGTTCAAGGGATTCCGCATCCCTCGAAGCGCGTGTTCGAATCCCCATACCTCAATATTTTCGACCTTAATCATTTTTCATTTTCCTTTCATTTCATTTTGAATCTCAAAGGCCAAGAATACGAAACAACACTTCTACTGCGCCGTATCCTAAAATAAAGCCAACCACGCCAACCAACACTCTCCGAGCTTTTTCGAATTCATCCGGCAGAGCAACAAACAGAATAAAAGCCGACAGAATAAAAGCCAAATATGCACTAATGTAAAGTATCAGTTCTTTCATTTTCAGTTTTCTTCCTTTCCATCCATTTTTGTGCCGCAGTTCGGGCAGAAGTCAAAATCCGCATCAATCAATCTCATTTTTAGCCTCTTTTCTCAAATCTTCCGCAATGGCATTCGCCGGGCGTTTCTTGTTCCCGGAAATCCTTGCACGGGCATTTGGTATCTTCGTTCTTTTCGATTGCACACGGGCAAAAGCCGCCGTTTTCTTCGACGGCCTTTGCAAATTCCGGGTTGATCTCAATAATCTTCAAAGAAAATTCCCCTCCTTCTCCCGTTTCCTCAACTCGTAAAAAACTTTCAGATGTCATAAAGCGATATCCGCACTCCAAGCATTCGCGTATGCGTAATATCGCACTTCGTGTGTAATGGGAATCTTTGACGAACGTGCGCATATAACATTTGGGACAAATCATATTTATTTCCTTCTTTCTTTATTTTGCAAATTGCGCTCGTAGTTGTTCAGCACGGCGGCGAATGTTTTCGTCTTCTCCTGCGCCCAGATATTTTGAAATGCTCTCAAGCTGACCTACAGGAATATACAAAACGTCCGTCC
>JAZOWR010000332.1:0-4005 GCA_045659345.1 Ructibacterium sp. | reverse complement strand
TTTACCCGAAATAAGTTCCGAGTTCGGGGCGATGTGTTAGATGTCTTTCCGTCAGAATCCTCTGGAAATGCGATACGAATTGAGTTTTTTGGTGATGAGGTTGAACGCATTTATGATTTTAATCCTGTAACAGGAGAGGTGCTTGCAGAGAGAAAGCATGTTGCTATTTATCCAGCTTCTCACTATGTAACAACACCGGAAAAAAGAGAGCGAGCAATTGAGGGGATTCGACAAGAGCTTAGAGAACAGCTTGCGTTTTTGTATGCAGAAAATAAATTGGTCGAGGCACAACGCCTGGAACAGAGAACCAACTATGATATTGAGATGATGCAAGAAACCGGCTTTTGCAATGGAATAGAAAATTACTCCAGACATATAAGCGGAAGAGCCGCAGGGACTCCGCCTTTCACCTTAATCGACTACCTGCCAAAAGATTTCTTGTTATTTGTAGACGAGTCACATGTGACCATACCGCAGGTAAGAGCAATGTTTGCCGGCGACCGTTCACGAAAAGAAAATTTAGTGAATTACGGTTTTCGCCTGCCGTCTGCTTTCGATAACCGCCCACTGACCTTTGACGAATTTTACGGGAAGCTAAACCAAGCTGTATTTGTAAGCGCAACTCCGGCAGATTTTGAGAAAGAAGCCTCAACACAAATTGTAGAACAAGTAATCCGCCCAACTGGGTTATTAGACCCTGAAGTAGAAATCCGACCAATAGCGGGGCAAGTGGATGACCTTTACAGCGAAATTATAAAACGCACGAATAATAATGAAAGAGTGTTGGTAACAACGCTAACAAAGAAAATGGCTGAGCGTCTTACGGAGTATATGGACGAAATGGGTGTAAAGGTTAGATACTTGCACTCTGACATACAAACCATTGAGCGAATGGAGATCATTCGTGACTTGCGATTGGGAGTTTTTGATGTATTGGTAGGCATCAATCTTTTGCGTGAAGGATTGGATATTCCTGAGGTGTCTTTGGTTGCAATTCTGGATGCAGACAAAGAGGGGTTTTTGCGTAGCGAAACATCACTAGTCCAAACCATTGGACGAGCTGCCAGAAATGCAGAAGGCAAAGTAATTATGTATGCTGATACCGTAACTTCTTCAATGCAGCATGCGATTAACGAAACCAACCGCCGCCGTGCTATTCAGCAAGAATTTAACAGAAGGCACGGAATTACTCCTACAACTATTAGCAAGACGGTTCATGAAGTGATTGAGGCAACACAAGGCGTTGATAAACAGACAAAGAAAACACGAATGACATTAGAAAAACAGGATACTGTAAACGCAATTAAAGAATTAACTATAGAAATGAAAAAAGCGGCAGAACTCTTACAATTTGAGCTAGCAGCACAAATTCGGGATGAAATCAGTCGATTACAGGGTGGTATGGAAAAGGAGTAGATTTATGTCAAATAAAAATATTATTATCAAAGGGGCAAACGAAAACAATTTAAAAAATGTTTCTGTGGAAATTCCCAGAGATAAATTTGTTGTTTTGACAGGTTTAAGTGGTTCCGGCAAGTCTTCCCTTGCCTTTGAAACTATATATGCAGAGGGGCAAAGAAGATATGTAGAGTCATTATCTGCATATGCACGGCAGTTTTTGGGACAGATGGATAAGCCGGATGTAGAATCCATTGAAGGGCTTTCGCCCGCCATTTCCATTGATCAAAAAACCACCAGCCGAAACCCCCGTTCGACCGTTGGTACTGTGACAGAAATTTATGACTATATTCGTTTGCTGTTTGCAAGAGTCGGTGTGCCTCACTGCCCGAATTGCGGAAAGGAAATTAAGCCTCAATCTATAGACCAGATTATAGATGCCGTAAAAAAACTGCCTGAAAGGACCAGGATTCAGATTCTGTCTCCGGTTGCACGCGGAAGAAAAGGCGAATATGTGAAGACTTTTCAAGATGCGCGTAAAAATGGATTTGTGCGTGTGCGTGTAGACGGAGAAATGCTGGAATTAAATGAAGATATCCCTAAGCTTGATAAACAAAAAAAGCATAACATTGAGATTGTGATTGACCGATTGGTTGTAAAGCCGGATATGGATAAGCGTTTAGCGGATTCGATAGAAACTGCGCTTCATATGGCAGATGGGTTAGTTTTGATTGATGTGATTGACGGCAAAGAGATGATGTTTAGTCAGAATTATGCCTGTGATGATTGCGGAATCAGTATTGAGGAATTGACACCCAGAATATTTTCGTTCAATACGCCGTATGGTGCTTGTCCGGAATGTATGGGCCTTGGAACAATCAGCAAGCTTGACCCTGACCTTGTGATCCCCGACAAATCTTTAAGCATTAACCAGGGGGCAATCCATGCCAGCGGTTGGAGCGGGACAGAGCCTGGCAGTATTTCAAGAATGTATTACGAGGGCATGGCTGCACATTACGGATTTAGTTTAGATACCCCAATTGAGGATTTGTCTTCAGATATCCTTGATATCATTCTTTATGGAACCAAGGGAGAAAAGCTGAAGCTGACCTATGACCACAAATACGCTAAAGGGATGAAATACGCGCGTTTTGAAGGTGTTGTTAACAATCTGCAACGGCGGTATACAGAAACCAATTCCGAATGGATGAAAGCAGAGATTGAAAGCTATATGGTTGAAATGCCATGCCATGGATGTAGTGGCACACGCTTAAAGAAGGAAGTTCTTGCAGTTACCGTAAATGGATTAAATATTCATCAGGTATGCCAGCTTTCCATTGCAAATGCTTTAGAGTTTTTCTCTAATCTCAACATGAGTCTATCAGAAAAGGATAGGATAATTGCAAAACATGTACTGAAAGAGATCTACGATCGATTACGATTTCTGGTTAATGTTGGCTTGGATTACTTGACCTTATCTCGAAGTGCCGGAACCTTATCCGGTGGCGAGGCGCAAAGAATTCGTCTTGCAACTCAGATTGGTACAAGTTTAATGGGGGTTATTTATATTCTTGATGAGCCTAGCATTGGACTTCATCAGCGTGACAACGCCCGCCTGATTGCAACCTTGAAACATTTACGGGACCTTGGCAATACATTACTTGTGGTAGAGCATGATGAAGATACCATGCTTGCCGCAGATCATATCATAGATATTGGCCCTGGTGCCGGCGTTCATGGCGGTGAAATTGTTGCCGAAGGAAGCGCAGCAGAAATCATGCAATGCGAGCGTTCAGAAACAGGACTATATTTGAGTGGGAAAAAGAGAATCCCTGTACCGAAAACTCGCAGAAACGGCAACGGAGAATGGCTGGAGATTATAGGGGCAGAAGAAAATAATTTAAAGAAAATTAATGTTAAAATTCCTTTAGGAACATTAACTTGTGTGACGGGCGTTTCCGGAAGCGGCAAAAGCTCCTTTGTTAACGAAATTTTATATAAGGAGTTAGCAAATCAGCTGAATCATGCAAAAAAGCATCCGGGCAAATTTAAACAGATCAATGGCATAGAAAATTTGGATAAAGTAATCGCAATTGATCAGTCTCCTATTGGCAGAACCCCCCGCAGTAACCCTGCAACATATACAGGTATGTTTGGAGATATCCGGGAGCTTTTTGCTATGACACCTGAGGCAAAAGCAAGAGGATATAAAGCTGGCAGATTCAGTTTTAATGTTAAAGGCGGGCGTTGTGAATCTTGTACGGGAGATGGCATTATTTGTATCGAGATGCACTTTTTACCGGATGTCTATGTTCCATGTGAAGTTTGTGATGGCAAAAGGTATAATCGAGAAACATTAGAGGTTCGCTATAAAGGAAAAAATATTTACGATGTCCTGGAAATGACGGTAGAAGAAGGATGCGATTTTTTTGCTAATATTCCCAAAATTCAGCGTAAACTTCAAACCTTGTTTGAAGTTGGCCTTGGATATATCAAGATTGGTCAACCATCTACCACACTATCCGGAGGCGAGGCACAACGGGTGAAACTTGCAACAGAGCTGAGCCGAAGGGGAACAGGAAAAACAATTTATATTCTGGATGAACC
>JAZOWR010000331.1:0-2301 GCA_045659345.1 Ructibacterium sp. | reverse complement strand
AGAGAGGCGTGCATGCATTGCGGTGCAGCGAGATTTGGGGGAGGTGTTTGTTTTGAGTAAGCGTAGAGTGACCTTTTCCAAAACCGGTATGGGAAAATACATTTCCCACCTGGACTTGCTACGGTGTTTTACCCGTGCCGTCCGGCGGAGCGGGCTTTCAGTTGTGTATTCTCAGGGATTTAACCCCCACCAGAAAATGACCTTTTCGTTGCCGCTTCCCATTGGTGTTACCAGTGAATGTGAGACAGTGGATATACAGTTTGAAGATACCGTCAGTGACAATGAGATTATGGAGAAACTAAACCAAAACCTGCCTATGGATATTAAAATTCTTAGCGTGGGAGAACCCGTGCACAAGGCGTCGGAAATTACCGCTGCTGAGTATCGTATGGAGGCAGAATGTGACGGAATGGTTTCGGAGCATAAAATTCAGGCATTCTTTGGTCAGGCAGAGGTGCCGGTTGCCAAAAAAACCAAGAAAAAAGGCGAAACCATTGTGAATATTCTTGATTTTGTTCGATCCTGGGAAATTACCGGTGTGTCTGAGGAAGGATTCTGCCTGAGGGTTGTCGTAGATGCAGGCGGTGAGAGAAATCTTAAACCTGAGCTTTTGAGCAATGCGCTTGCAGACTATTTAAATCCTTTAAAAATTGCGGATTGGGACATATGCAGAAAGCGAATGTTCTGTCATGTGGATGGGCAAGTGCAAGAAGTATTTTGTTAAGAATATTTGTCCCTTTGTTCTCATAGA
Organism: Ructibacterium sp.; assembly: GCA_045659345.1. Classification (GTDB taxonomy): domain Bacteria; phylum Bacillota; class Clostridia; order Monoglobales; family Monoglobaceae; genus Ructibacterium. Next base: position 1,550 of record JAZOWR010000331.1, on the reverse strand, counting down.
ATGATAAAAACGAGAACGGAGGAAAAACGATGATTGTGGATATGGGTTCTGTGGTTCTCTATCTTGTCGGCATCTTTATGCTCTACCTGATTTGCAGACTGTTTTTAAAGCCAATAAAATGGATGCTTCGTTTAGTTTTATCCTGTTTGGCGGGGGGAGCGGGGATTCTGTTGTCAAACTGGATGCTCGGGGCACTTGGATGGCATCTGGCGGTCAATCCGCTCACCTGTATGATAGCAGGTGTTTTAGGGATTCCGGGTGTGATTTTGACCTATGTCATGACAATCTTTCTATAAGGAAAAAAACAAACGATTTTTCTTGCGAAAAATCGGTTGGTTTTCTTGACAAAATACGCCTTTAAAGGTAAAATATAAAATGGATTTTCTCTTTACTGAAAATTAGACGAAGTTTAGATAGAATGGAGCGTTACAATGGGTATCAAACGACTTTTTGTAGAAAAAAAGAAGGGCTTTGACATCGAGGCAAAAGCCATGTACCATGACCTAAAAGAGAACCTTGGTTTAAAAGGACTTACCGGCGTCAGGATGATTAACCGTTATGATGTGGACGGTATCTCCGATGCAGAACTGGAACTGACAAAACCCACTGTTTTTGCAGAACCCCAGGTGGACAATCTGACCATGGAAACCATGGAGATTGCTGACGGAAAATATTTTGCGATGGAATATCTGCCCGGCCAGTTTGATCAAAGAGCAGACAGTGCGGCGCAGTGCGTCCAGATTATGACCGGAGGGGACAAGCCTGTTGTTCGTACTGCGAAGATTGTAGTGCTTTTGGGTGATGTTTCTGACGAAGAATTGCATGCTGCAGAAAGCTACTGTGTCAACCCGGTAGAATCCCGCCTTGCAAGCTTAGAAAAGCCGGAAACACTGGCGGATAAATTGGATGTGCCGGAGGATGTGAAAACGCTTGACGGTTTTATTGAGACAGACGAGAAAGGTCTTTTGGATATCATTGCATCTATGGGCCTTGCCATGGATTTGGGTGATATCACCTTCTGTCAGGCATATTTTAGAGATACCGAAAAGCGGAATCCTACCATCACTGAAATCAGGATGATTGATACCTATTGGTCTGACCATTGCCGCCATACCACATTTTCTACCATTTTAGACAATGTAGAGATTCAGGATAAATTGGTTAAGAGCGTGTATGAGGAATATATAAAGTCCCGTGCCAATGTGTATGGTGATAGAAAGAAGAACATCTGCCTGATGGACATTGCTACCATGGCAATGAAGGAACTAAAAAAGCAAGGCAAACTCACCGCTTTTGATGAATCGGAGGAGATTAATGCCTGCAGCATCAATGTAAACGTAGATATGGCAGACGGAACCCAGGAAGACTGGTTGGTAATGTTTAAAAACGAAACTCATAATCATCCGACTGAAATTGAACCCTTTGGTGGTGCGGCAACCTGTCTTGGCGGTGCTATCCGTGACCCGCTGTCGGGTCGGTCCTATGTGTATCAGGCAATGCGTGTCACAGGTTCCGGCGACCCGAGAACTACTTTAAAAGATACTATGAAA
>JAZOWR010000330.1:0-5085 GCA_045659345.1 Ructibacterium sp. | reverse complement strand
AAAACCCACGCCCTGCTTCAGGAGATTACCGGCGCAGAACCCTTTAAATTGATTCGTTTTCCCGGCGGCAGCCACAACGCGGGCAGCTATGCGGCAGAAAAGCAGCAATATAAGATGCTGCTTAAGCAACACGGCTTCTACTATGCCGATTGGAACGCCCTAAACGGCGATGCCGAGGTAGCAGGCACCCGACCGGCAGGGGAATTGCTCCTGCGGATGCGGCAGACCAGCGGTCCGAAGAATATCGTGGTTTTGATGCACGATGCAGCTACCAAAAAGACCACCGCTGAGGCGCTTCCCGCTATTATTGCCCATTTGCAGAGCGAGGGCTATACCTTTAAGCGGCTGGACGAAATTGAGTACTACGGCGGCGAGAACAAAAAGCCTTTGCCGGATATGGATCTATAGCACGGACCATACTGAAAAAATTGTGAATATGATAAAACATCACACTCTTGAACAAACTATGTTTGGGAGTGTGATATTTTTATGAAAAAAGAAACGCAATCAAGTACAGCAAAAGCAAGGGGCGGGTCTTTTAAAGACCATACAAAAAACCAATCCCCCCTTCTCGGTCCGGCAGAACGAGAGGACATCCACGGCGATGCGTTGTTCGCCTTAACCAACGCCGCATGTGTAACCGAATGCACCGGCCTGATTCAGGTTCCGCCGCAAAACGAGGACGAGATGGAAAACTATAACGATGTGTATAGCTTTACCAAAAGCGAATAGCCCCAATAGGACAGAGGGAGGATAGGGGACGGTTCTCCCTCCTCCCCCGCAAAAAAGAAGGAGGACGGAGAACCGTCCCCCTTCCTCTTTTTTTATAGCAGGCCGAACATATCTATTTGGCTGCTGACCGGCAAATCCTTTAAAACTCCGTTTTCTATCAGGGTTTCCAGCACCGCCTTGTTGGCGCCGGAGCGGTTTTTCAAATCATCCTGGGAGAGAAATTTCCCCTTTTGCGCCGCGTGGTAGATTGCCTCAGCAGCGGCAGTTCCCACACCGGGGAATGCGTTGAGCGGCGGCAGTATGGAATTTCCTACCTTTTGGAACTTGGACGCATGGGATTGGTACAAATCTACCGGCAGAAAGTTGATGCCTCTTTCATACATCTCCAGACATAGCTCTAAGATAGTATAGAGAGCTTTTTCGTTTGCGGTCATGCTGTTGCCTTTAAGGCTGAGTTTTCGCATCTCGCTCTTGACCTTATCCTCGCCCTGCGCCATCAGGGTTGCATCAAACAAATCTGCACGGACGGTAAAGTAGGCAATATAAAACTCAACCGGATAATTGACCTTAAAATACGCAATTCGAAACGCCATCATGACATAGGCTGCCGCATGCGCCTTGGGGAACATATACTTAATCTTTTTACAGGAATCTAAATACCAGTCGGGAATCGAACTCTGTGCCTTGATTGCTGCTTCAAAGTCTTCGGGCATTCCCTCTTTGGCGGCACGGCCCTTACGGACAAATTCCATAATCTTACACGCCATATCCGGCTCCAAACCGTTCTGCATCAAAAAGACCATGATATCATCACGCAGACCGATAACCTGCGACAGCGTCGCTTTTTTGGATTTAATCAAATCCTGCGCATTGTTCAGCCAAACATCAGTACCGTGGGAGAGACCTGAAATAATCAGCAGTTCAAAGAAGGTCGTTGGTCTGGTATCCACCAGCATCTGGCGGACGAAAGCCGTTCCAAACTCAGGCACACCAAAGGTTCCCACCTCGCTGTGAATCTGCTCTGGAGTGACGCCCAGCGCCTCGGTAGAGGAAAACAGACTCATGGTTGCCTTATCATCCAGCGGAATGGTTTTGGCATCCACGCCGGTCAAATCCTCCAGCATGCGGATGGTGGATGGGTCATCATGCCCCAGAATATCCAGCTTTAGCAGATTATCATGAATCGAATGAAAGTCAAAATGGGTTGTGATAATGTCAGAGTTCGACTTATCTGCCGGGTGCTGAATCGGGCAGAAATCGTGGATATCCATGGTTTTGGGACAGACAATGATACCTCCCGGATGCTGACCGGTGGTTCGTTTGACATCAATCATCCCCTGCGATACCCGAATCAGCTCAGCCTCCGGAGCGTCAATCCCCTTCTCTTCATAATATTTTTTGGCAAAACCAATGGCGGTCTTATCCGCAATGGTGCCGATCGTTCCCGCTTTAAAGACATATTCTTCCCCAAACAGCTCCCCGTCATATTTATGGGCGGTTGCCTGATATTCACCGGAGAAGTTTAGGTCGATATCAGGGACCTTGTCCCCTTTGAACCCCAAAAAGGTTTCAAAGGGTATGTTGATTCCGTCCTTTTTCAGCGGCGTCCCGCAATGGGGGCATGCCTTGTCCGGCATATCCGGGCCTACATTGTATTCGCCCTTATCATAAAACTCGCTGTATTTACATTCGGGGCAGACATAATGGGGGCAGAGGGCGTTGACCTCGGTAATATTTGACAGCCATGCCGCAAAGGAAGACCCGACACTGCCTCGCGAACCTACCATATACCCCGCCTCGTTGGACTTTTTCACCAGTTTATGGGCAATCATATACATCACCGAATACCCGTATTTGGTAATACAATCCAGCTCCTTCTCCATTCTTGCCCGTACAATCTCCGGCAGAACCTCACCATAGACAGCATGTGCTTTCTTTTGGCACATATCCACCAAATCCTGCTCACAGTTCTCAATGGATGGCGGGTAGGAGCCGTCCCTTAGGGGAATAATTTCCCCAATACGATCAGCAATCAGATTGGTATTGGTAACAACTACCTCTTTTGCCTTTTCTTCGCCCAGATACGCAAATTCCTCCAGCATTTCCTCGGTGGTTCTTAGGTATAACGGCGCCTGCTCATCGGCATCCTCAAAGCCCTGGGCACCCATCAGCACCCGTCGGTAAACCTCGTCCTCAGGGTCCATAAAATGGACATCGCAGGTAGCAACCACCGGAATCCCCAGACTTTCGCCCAGTTTCACAATGGTTCGGTTGTGGTCTTTTAATGCTTCTTCATCCTTGACCGCACCGCTTCTTACCATGAACTGGTTGTTGCCAAGCGGCTGAATCTCCAAAAAGTCATAAAATTGGGCAATCTCTTTCAGTTCTGCCTCATCCTTGCCGTCTGCTACGGCACGATAGAGTTCCCCCGCCTCACAGGCAGAGCCGAGAAGCAATCCCTCCCGGAACCGTTCCAGCACACTGCGCGGCATCACGGGTTTGCGGTAAAAGTAATCGAGGTTGGACTTAGAAATTAATTGATATAGGTTTTTCAGCCCCTCCTGCGTTTGTACCAGAAGAATGATATGGTATTTGGGGTTCTTTAAAAGCGCAGGGTTGTTGTCAATATTTTGTTCCTTGCCATCAAACTGTTCCATGGCAAGCTCCTGAATCTTGATAAAAATTTGTGCTGTTGCGGCCGCATCATCCACCGCCCGATGGTGGTTTTCCAGCGAGACTCCCAGCCGCTCCGCCACAACGCCCAGGGAGTGTTTGGCGTGCTGGGGATAAAGCTCTCTGGAAAGCCGCAGGGTGTCTAAAACCTTGTTAGAAAACACAAGGTTTCGCTCCCCTGCCTTTTGGCGGATGAATCCGGTGTCAAAGGCCGCGTTGTGCGCCACCACGGTACAGTCGTTGCAAAATTCCAAAAACTCCGGCAAAACTGCATCAATCGTGGGTTTGTCCGCCACCATGGCATCGGTGATACCGGTGAGAGTAACAATCTTCTCCGGAATCGGGCGCTCCGGATTGATTAACTGAGAAAAGGTGTCGGTTACCACGCCGTCCACAAGCTTGACGGCACCGATTTCGGTAATCGCATCATGGACGGGACTTAGCCCCGTGGTTTCAATATCAAAAACCACATAACGGCCGGTTTTTCCGGCGGCGGCAAGGCGATGCACCGCAGAATCGGTATCGTTAATCAGATACCCCTCCACACCGTAGATCACCTTAAATTCCTCATTTCCTTTTTTACGCACCCCGCTGAGGGCTTTGACTGCCTCCGGGTACGCCTGTGCCACACCGTGGTCGGTAATTGCAATCGCCTTATGCCCCCATGCGGCAGCACGGTTAATAAGGTCGGTTGCAGAGGAAACCGCATCCATGGCGCTCATCTTGGTATGCAGATGGAGCTCCACCCGTTTTTCCTCGGCATTATCCTGACGGACGGGGAGCGGCGGCAAAAGCTCCGCTGCCGAAAGCTTAAGCAGCGGCTTATGCGCATAATCATCAATCTCAAAATCGCCTTTGAGCCGAACCCGACTTCCCGGTTGCATGGCAGATTCTGCTTTTTTCAGCCGTTCGGTCGGAGAAAACACCTTGCAAAAGCATCCCCATGTGTCATCCCCGACATTACATTCGATTATCGTATTGGTTCCATTTCTGCCTTTTACGGTACGGGTTTCTGCGGTGAGGATTTTCCCCTCTATCACGCAGTTTTTCATCCCCTCAGCCAACTCTTCAATCGGCATGACTTCTTCCGGTGGCAACGGCTTGCCAAAGAGCACTCCGCTTCCCACCCTGCCATCAGACTTGATTTCTGCTTTTTTGGGTATTACGGCTGCTGCTGAGGCAATCAGTGTCTTTTCCTGTTCGTCCCGCTGTTTTAGATATGCCTCGATATCCACTTCTTCGGTTTCCAGCTTCACAGCAAGGGAGATTCCCAGCTCCTGACTGGCAAACTCGGTGAAATAGTCACAAAACCGATGTTTGGCAAGCAGCTCCTCGCCGCCGTTTATCCCATAGACGGTCAGCGTTCCGTCTTTGTATTCCGCCTTTGCCTTGCTCAAACAGATGCGGCAGATGCTATGCTCGGTCAAAAACCGGTCAAGCAGGTCCTGAAAATAACCGTTATCCGGCGTATATTCAGGATACTGCATCCGAATCACAACCTCGCCGATGCCGTACGCGGCTTTGATTGCGTCCCGGTATTCTAAAAGCTCTAACGGCGAAATATAGACCGGAGATTTGAGTTTCAGCTCCGCCCGATTCTGTTCCAAAAACAAATCGCAATGGGTTAGGGTGGTCTGCTCCAGTTTTTGGGCAAGAGCTTCCAGCACCGTCACCTTGTCA
>JAZOWR010000329.1:0-1576 GCA_045659345.1 Ructibacterium sp. | reverse complement strand
ATTTGCGTAGGCACAACCAGCTGCCGTACCGTAGAATCTGCGGCAGACGAAAACGGCATGGTGCAGGCAAAAGAAGATGATACCAGTATTTTCATCTACCCGGGATACAAGTTTAAGGTTTTAGATGGGCTGATTACCAACTTCCATTTGCCGGAATCCACACTTGTAATGCTGGTTTCCGCACTTGCAGGAAGAGAAAACGTATTGGCTGCATATAATGAAGCGGTGCAGGAACGTTACCGTTTCTTCAGCTTCGGCGATGCCATGATGATTATTTAGTTTGGGAGGAATATTTATGACAAGAGAGCAGTACGAAGATATGATGGAATTTGTTCAGGAAGATATTAACACCATCACCGACTACCTGGAAGTTAATTATGATGATCTTACCTTAGAAGATATTTGTATGTTATACAAGGTATTTCTTGAGGAAGAACCGGAAGAGGAAGAAAAAGAAGACATTCACAGAGCCCTTCTGGAGCAGCTGTATGACATGGCAGAAGAACATCCGAAGAATATGTTAAAGGCAGCAAAGAAAGTGCAGAATTACTTAGAAAAGTAAATTGTAAAGATAAAACAGGGTGCAGACAATGAAAATTGCCTGCACCCTTTATTTTTGGCGAACAGGTTATCGGATGTAGATATGGTAACCGTTGGTGTCTAAGATTTTAGTTGCTTTTGCCACAGCATCTTTGTCGTAGAATTCGATGCGGAGAACTCCCTGTTCAAATTCGCGGTTGTGGATAATTCCGATATTTTTGATACTGATACCATGGAGAGACAGCAGGGTGGCAAGGAGGGCCAGGGCACCGGTTTCATCTTTGATATCCACAAACATTTCAAAAGCAGGCATTAACGCACCCTTTTGATTTGCAGGAATGGAACTGCGGTAATTGCCGGCTGTATCAAACATTTGATATAAGTTTTCGCTCTCCCCGGAGAGAATCATGCGTTTGGCATCTTCCAGGGAATTTTGATAAATGGTCAGCATATCACAGATGCTTTCTTTATTGGACATGCAGATACTTTCCCAAATATCCGGGGAGGCGGAGGCAATACGGGTGATATCTTTAAAACCGCCGGCAGCAAGTAAACGCATTTTAGGCTCCAGGGTACCGGAATTTTGAATCAGGTTAACCAATTGTGCAGCAATAATGTGAGGCACATGGCTGATTGCTGCAGTGATTTTGTCGTGTTCCTCCGGACCCAGAACAATAGGGATAGAGCCCATGGTTCTGACAAGATCGGTATAATATGCCAGATTGGTGGCAGATGTTCTTGCGGTAGGAGTTAAGATATAATAAGCGTTTTCCAATAACAGAATATTGGAATGTTCATAGCCTGTTTTTTCGGAACCGGTCATTGGATGACCACCGATAAAACAATGGTCTAAGCCCAGCTCGGTTATTTTTTCATGGATGTTTCCTTTGACGCTTCCCACGTCGGTTAACAGGCAGTTTGGAGAAATAATGGTTTTCAGCTCTGCCAGATATTCAATGTTTTTTTGTACCGGTGCACAAAGAAATATCATATCACAGTCAGAAAAATCAGCTAAATTGGTTGTAATATTATCAAG
>JAZOWR010000328.1:0-2618 GCA_045659345.1 Ructibacterium sp. | reverse complement strand
GCAACTACAAAAAAGAAAAATATTAAAACCTTTTTCATTCCAATCAACCTTTCTTTACGGGTCAATGACACAATATGATCAAGTTACACATATTATAAGTCAGAAAATATAAAAAATCAAGTGAAATATTTAAAATTTTTCCTTTACTCTGCAGAAAAAATAAGGTATAATATCATATGTAGGAATTTAAAATAATGAGGGATCAGGAATGGGATTGTTTTCGTCTTTAAAAGAAGAAGTGAATATTGCCTTTGAGAGAGACCCTGCGGCTCGTTCCAAAGCTCAGGTTTACTTTCTTTATCCCGGCGTCCGTGCGTTGATAAGTTATCGGATTGCCAATCGGCTCTATCGAAAAAAACACTATTTTTTGGCAGATTGGATTTCTAAGCGTACGCGCAGAAAAACCGGAATTGAAATTCATCCCGCTGCTCAAATAGGAAAGGGTGTTTTTATCGACCACGGTATGGGTGTGGTCATAGGTGAAACCGCCATTGTAGGTGATTATTGCACCATTTAGCAGGGAGTTACCCTGGGAGGAACCGGCAAGGATAAGGGCAAGCGTCATCCAACCATCGGTAACAATGTGACGATTGGCAGCGGTGCTAAGATTTTAGGCCCTTTTACTGTTGGGGATAACTCAAAGATTGCCGCCAATGCAGTGGTGCTTAACGAGATTCCGCCTAACAGCACTTGCGTGGGTGTCCCGGCACATATTGTCAAGCTTAACAACAAGCGGGTCGCACCGGCATCACCTTTGAGCAGACCGGTTGCAGACCTTGATCAGATACATATTCCGGACCCTGTATCCATGGAACTTTGCAGCCTTCGTGCTGAACTGGAAAGACTGAAGAAAAAATGGGAGGAAGCCAACCAATGATTGATAGCAAATTGTTTTTATATAATACCCTCAATCGAAGAAAAGAGGAGTTTATTCCGATTGAGCCTGGAAAGGTCAGAATGTACTCCTGCGGACCAACGGTGTACAACTTTTTTCATATCGGCAATGCTCGTCCGTTTATCATCTTTGACACACTGCGCCGGTATCTGGAATATAAGGGGTTTGAGGTATCCTTTGTCCAGAATTTTACCGATATTGATGATAAAATGATTAACAAGGCAAATGAGCTTGGTATCACGGTTAAGGAACTTGCAGACCAGTATATTGATGAGTACTTCACAGATGCCAAAGGGTTGGGAATTCGTCCGGCGACGGTTCATCCCAGGGCGACTGAAAACATCAAGGAGATTATTGATCTTGTTTCATCCCTGATAGAAGGTGGCTATGCCTATAATGTAGACGGTGATGTCTACTACCGAACCAAAAAATTCAAGGACTACGGCAAGCTGTCTCACCAACCGCTTGAAGAACTGGAGAGCGGTGCGAGAATCGATATTAATGATGCGAAAGAAGACCCGATGGATTTTGCCCTCTGGAAGAAACAAAAACCGGGTGAGCCTGCTTGGGAAAGCCCCTGGGGTATGGGAAGACCCGGATGGCATATCGAGTGTAGTGCTATGGCAAACACCTATCTTGGCAAAACCATTGATATCCACAGCGGTGGTCAAGATTTGATTTTCCCCCACCACGAAAACGAAATTGCACAGAGTGAGGCGGCAAACTGTTGCCAGTTTGCCAACTACTGGATGCACAACGGTTATATTAATGTGGACAATCAAAAGATGTCTAAATCGCTTGGCAACTTTTTTACAGTTCGTGATGTAGCCAAGGAGTTTGACTATGAGGTAATTCGTTTCTTTATGCTTTCAGCGCATTACCGCAGCCCTATTAATTTTAGCAAGGACTTGATGGAATCGGCAAAATCAGCACTAGAACGGATTTACACCTGCTTATCTTCTATGTCATTCTTTATGGAGAACGCAGAAGATAAAGCTTTGTCCGAGGCAGAAACTGCATTGATGAATACAATGGATGGGCATAGAGAAAAGTTTATCCGTGCGATGGATGATGACCTAAACACAGCTGATGCTATTTCTGTTATCTTTGAAGCAGTAGCTGATGCCAATAAACAGATTACTGCACAAAGCAATTCTGCAAAAGCGGTGATTCAAAAAGTTATTGATACAATTCGTGAATTGGGCAATGTATTGGGCATTCTCAGCAAGGAAGAGGAATCTGCATCTGCTGAGGTTCAAGAGATACTTGTTGCCCGTGCAGAGGCGAGAAAAAATAAGAATTGGGCAGAATCTGATGCGTTGCGTGATAAACTGAAAGAACTGGGATATGCAGTGAAAGATACACCCCAGGGTCAGCAACTGACCAAAATTTAATAGGCGGGAAAGAAGCATGCTGGAAGAAATTAAAATGAGTTTTTCGGGTGAACTTTTACCCCCAAATCAGTATGGGGCATTGACCCTTGCTTATATCGGTGACTGTGTGTATGAAATGTATGTTCGCAGTTATTTGATTGCAGGGCATGACCATAGGGTGAATGACCTTCACAAGATGGCGACCAAATTGGTGTGTGCCAAGGCGCAGGCAGAGTTCTATTATTCTATTGAAAATTTGCTTACAGAAGAAGAACAGGCAGCATTTCATCGAGGAAGAAATACCAAATCACAGGTTCCCAAGCACGCACTGCTTTCTGATTATCGGACGG
>JAZOWR010000327.1:0-2166 GCA_045659345.1 Ructibacterium sp. | reverse complement strand
CATATTTCACCGCCTTCAGCCTATTCAGTATAACCTCAATCAGATAAAAAGTCAAGAGTAAACGCCTGTCAATCCTTCGTCAGGATTCCGTATTTTTCTTTCGCAGAAAGAATCTGCAGCACGCCTTGGTGGATGTGCTCTGCCTTTCCATATTTGATTACCCCGCTTCTTTTTTAATATACCCAAAAACATCAAAAATGGCAAAGAAAAATTTCGGTTTAAAACCTTGCATGTTCAAGTATATTGTGGTATAATAATCTATCTATGTTTGAAGGGTGGTGGACGCATGTTTCTTGCAGACGGTTGGCAGGATTATCAATTGTTAGATTGCAACAAGGGCGAAAAATTGGAGCGTTGGGGTAAGTATCTTCTCATTCGTCCTGACCCACAGATTGTATGGGAGCTTAGCGAGGAGCAAAAGTCACCTCTATGGAAAAAAGCAGATGCCCGCTATCATAGGAGCAAAACAGGTGGCGGACACTGGGAGGTTTATCACAAGCTTCCCGATGCATGGACGATTGACTACAAGGGGTTGACCTTTGGAATCAAACCGATGGGGTTTAAACATACAGGACTTTTTCCGGAGCAAGCGGCAAACTGGGATTGGATGCAGGGCATCATCAAAGAGAGCGGCCGCAAAGAGGTAAATGTACTGAATCTGTTTGCCTATACCGGCGGTGCGACGGTTGCGGCATCAAAAGCGGGAGCGAGTGTTTGCCATGTAGATGCCTCTAAGGGCATGGTTGGTTGGGCAAAAGAGAATGCAGAACATTCCGGCCTGGCTGAGCGCCCGATTCGCTATATTGTAGACGATGTAAAAAAATTTGTAGAGCGGGAGATTCGCCGCAACCGAAAGTATGACGGCATTGTAATGGACCCGCCCTCTTATGGCAGAGGACCCAACGGTGAGGTCTGGAAGATTGAACAGGAATTATTTGATTTGATTGGACTTTGTACAAAGGTTCTCAGCGATGAGCCGTTGTTCTTTTTGACCAATACCTATACAACCGGACTTTCCGGCAGCGTTATGGAGAATATATTCCGGTTGACCCTGCTCAAACAATATGGCGGCAATTTTGCCGTGGATGAGGTTGGGCTTCCGGTAGAGAATTTGGGGATGAAACTGCCATGCGGATATAGTTCCCGTTGGTGGTCCTCCAAAGAGAAAAGATAGTTTTGAGAGAAGGAATGTAGCTTGGATACAGATGTCATAATTATCAAACAACTTTGTTTTCAGTATCAAAATGAGGAAACCGGAGAAACCGTTCCGGTGCTGGATGGTGTTGACCTGACGGTGCGGCGGGGCGAGTTTCTGGCGGTATTGGGACATAATGGTTCAGGAAAATCCACCCTTGCCAAGCATCTCAATGCCATCTTAACACCTACCTCCGGTAAGGTTTTGGTTGAGGGGATTGACACCTCTGATCCTGACCGGATTTATGATATTCGGCAACGGGTGGGGATGGTGTTTCAGAATCCTGATAACCAGATGGTAGCAAATATTGTAGAAGAAGATGTTGCTTTTGCCCCTGAAAACCTGGGAGTTCCCAGAGAGGAAATCCGCACAAGAGTCGATGCAGCATTGGAGGCGGTCAGAATGACCCGCTTTAAACAGCATGCGCCGCATATGCTCTCAGGCGGACAAAAACAGCGCATTGCCATTGCCAGCGTTCTTGCGATGCAACCGGACATTCTGGTTCTGGACGAGCCTACTGCTATGCTGGATCCTGCCGGAAGAAAAGAAATTTTAGAGGCAGTTAAGCGTTTGAATAAAGAGCAGGGCATGACGGTGGTTCTGATTACGCACTATATGGATGAGGCAGTACAGGCAGACCGTGTGGTGGTGATGAATCACGGGAAAATTCAAATGGAGGGTGTTCCTAAGGACATATTTCCCAATATCAAGGAACTTAAAGCACTGGGACTTGATACGCCGCAGGCGACGGAGCTGATTTATCTGCTTAACCGGGCAGGGGCGCACCTGAATCCTAAGATTCTGGACGCTGAGGCATGCGTTGAAGAACTGATCCACAACATTGAGATAGACGGGTGAATTCCATGATTAAACTGGAGCAAGTGGGTTGCACTTATATGGCTGGCGGCCCTTTTGAAAAGATAGCATTAAAAGACATTAATCTTACCATCAATCGCGGTGAAGTCGGATCG
>JAZOWR010000326.1:0-1963 GCA_045659345.1 Ructibacterium sp. | reverse complement strand
CAAAGCAAGCCATTGCGCTGAAATAAAATAAAAACTGCAGGAACAAAGTTCCTGCAGTTTTTTTGAATAAAGTGTAAGTCCGATGGTTATCATTCAGATTCTATCCACTCGGTGACCAAATCCATAAACATAGTACCATCCAGATGATCAACCTCGTGACAAAATGCACGCGCCAGCAAGCCTTCGCCCGTGATTTCAAAGGTTTCACCGTCACGATTCATAGCACGGACAGTTACTTTGTTAGGTCGGGTTACCATACCAAATTTTCCGGGGTTACTTAAACACCCTTCAGGATCAGTCTGTGAGCCCTCTGTGTAGATAATCTCCGGATTGATTAGTTCAATCAATCCATCATCAATGTCGATTACAACTACACGGCGAAGAACGCCAACCTGGGGTGCAGCAAGACCTACGCCTCCGGATTCATATAAGGTGTCTGCCATATCATCCAGCAGAGTTAAAATTCTTTGGTCGATGGACTCAACTTTTCTGCATTTTTTAGTCAGGGCGGGGTCCCCCACCGTGACAATGGTTCTAATTGCCATGTTTTTTCTCCTTATCTTATGAGATATGCTTATCATATCATATTCGCAGGGTTAATGTCAATGACAAGAGTGTTTTCGCTTTTGCCGTCGTTGTGGGAAAGATTGATTTGATGGAGGAGAGGGAAAAGGTTTTTTACAGGATCTGCTTTGATTAAAAGCCGATATCGATAGTTGTTTTTTATCCTTGCAATAGGTGCAGGTGCTGGACCGAGATGAGAGCGGATACAACCGCTTGCATCATTTTTTATAATATAGTCACTGATGTTGCAGATTTCCTGTTTTACAAGCTCTTCATTCTTACCGCTCACCAATAGATACACAATATCACAAAAAGGAGGATATGCCATCCGTTTGCGATAAATAATCTCGCTTTGATAAAAGTCGGTATAGTTTTGGTTTTTGGCAAACTGAATGGTGGTGTTTTCAGGTTGATAGGTCTGAATAACGGCTCTGCCCTCCAAATCACCTCTGCCTGCTCTGCCGCATACTTGAGTAATTAGAGAAAAACACCGTTCGCCGGCACGAAAGTCGTCTACATTTAAAGATGCGTCCGCAGCAAGAACACCGACTAAGGTAACATCCGGAAAATCCAGACCTTTAGTTACCATTTGCGTTCCAAGCAGGATGTCTGCATCCCCTTTGCGGAATTGATTGAGAATTTGTTCGTGTCCACCTTTTTTGGAGGTGGTATCAAAATCCATCCGCAGAATTCTTGCCTCCGGAAACAGAGTATGTAATTCATCTTCAATCTTTTGAGTTCCGGTGCCAAAGAATTTGATATACTTTGACCCGCATGATGGACAGACGGTAGGGTTCTTTTCTGTATGACCGCAATAATGACAGGTCAAACAATCGTTCCTTTTGTGATATGTCATAGCAATGCTGCATTGATCACATTCCATAACATACCCGCATTCCCTGCATGAAACAAAGGTGTTATACCCACGCCGATTGAGAAAAAGAATGCTTTTTTCTCCCCGTTCCAGATTACGGCGCAGTTCATCCTGAAGCCGAATGCTGATAGAAGATGTGTTGTGGTAGTCCAAAAGCTCGCTTCGCATATCACAAATCCTTGCAACAGGCAAAGTGTTATTGTTAAATCTCTTTTTCATTTCAAAGAGCCGGTATCGGCCTTCGGTTGCGTGATAGTAAGAGGCTATTGATGGGGTCGCCGATGCAAGCAAAACCGGTGCGGCATGTTTCTGTGCCCGATACATAGCTATCTCTCTTGCGTGATAACGGGGTGCGATTTCTGATTTATAACTGGATTCGTGTTCTTCGTCTAAAATAATAATGCCAAGATTGTCAAAGGGCGCAAAGACAGCGCTCCTTGCACCGACAACCACATTGACCTCTCCACGCTTAATTTTGTGCCATTGGTCAAAGCGTTCTCCCTGAGAAAGTCGGCTGTGCATGAC
>JAZOWR010000325.1:0-2796 GCA_045659345.1 Ructibacterium sp. | reverse complement strand
AGCGGTATGGGCATCAACGACGAGCTCTATGCCAACACCGTAGATCCCAACAGCCCCGAGGCAAGCATGTACGAGTACGGTCGCAATGGTCTGCCCAAGGACAGCAGACAGTGGACCGGAGAAATGCTCCACATGTACACCTACGAGACCTGTCCCGATGACCCCGGTATGCGTAAGGATCCCAATGACGATCTCTATATGGCACACAACTATACCTTCTGGGGTAATACGGACTCTCTGTACATCCCCGCAAAGTACGCAGGAAAGTATCTGCAGTGCAAGATCGTTGCAGTCAATGTTAGATACCCCCATCTGTACGACAACCTCCAGACCATCGGATCCCATATCGTTCCCATTTCCGGTATTCCTCATCCCGGCTTCGCATCTGTAAGCCCCACCCCCGATTTTGATTATAAGATGGGCGGCTCCCATAATTTAGGGAAGTTCTATCGGGAAGAGGTTCCTTCCTTTGCCTTTGCTGCAAATGAGCTTTCTCAGGAATACATCAAGCAGGGCTACTATCTCAAGCTGACCACCGAGGATTATGTGGAAGGTAAATTGGTATACTCCGCTATTAACGGAGATACATACAAGCCTACCGAATATGGTGAGCATGATCTGGTACAGACGATCACGATCTACGATATTGATAATCAGCAGATGAACAGCATCAGCGTACATCACTATTTCACCATCAGGTATCGTCCCACCATCAAGACCCTCAGCCATCCCGCCACTGCCGCAGAACTGGCAGCCGGAGTGAAGGACCTGGGCGTTCTGAATGGCAGTATCGTGCGGATGGTTGTAGAACCTCTGCCTCAGTCTATGAAGGATCAGGGTTATAGCCTGGTTTCCAATGCTTATGCCTATATGGATGGCGAACTCATTGAAACAGTGACCGGAACCACCGAGAACGAAATCAGATATTCTCCCTCTGCTATGGGCAATTACAGGGTTGAACTGGTTTCCAGCCTGATTCGTCCCAGTGGTACCGTTGAGGCCAGTGTCAGCTTCACATACATTTTCAACGCATCCTTTGAGCTGACCTTTGAAGTGGTAGATCCTGTTATCCCTGAGTCTGAAATGACAGCAGGATTTACGGATTTAGGTACCATTCCTCTCCGTACATTCCATTTTGGCTGTATTCTTCCTGCATGGGTACTGGATGCCTACACCGTAACCCCCTATGTTAACGACTATGTAAACGGGGTAAAGGACACCGACATCGGCTACTATGAGAACATCCTGTATAACAATCAGTATAACAAAGATTTGGCGTTCTACTATGTCTACTACACTCCCACCAAGGCAGGTAATCACGAGGTAGAATTCGGTTACACCATTAAGGAAGGCAGCCGCACCATCCGTGAGCTGGAACATACCCTCAAGTTCATCATCAACGAGACTCCTGCAACCGGCATCACGATTCAGGGCGAATCCTACCGTTATCTGTCTAAGAGACAGAGCCTGACCCTCTCCGCAACTGTAACCCCCAGCAACGCAAATCAGACTGTTACTTGGACTTCTGAGAATCCTAACATTGCTACAGTTAGCTCTAAGGGCGTTGTGACTGCTGGATCTCTGGTAGGCACTACCATGATCACCGCAACCACTACTTCCGGACGGAAGGCTGTTGTTTATGTTACTGTGACGGACACCGCAAACAAGGTCGTTGTGGCAGGTATCGCCTTGCAGCCCGGCCAGTATTTGGCACAGGATGGCTTAAAGCCTGTTACCACCAAGCCCACCGATAACTACGCCTACCTCGCCAATGTGAACAACGTTCTTACTTTGACCCTTCATAACTTCAGCTACACAGATAATGGCTACTACTGCAAAGATTCTTCTAAATGGTATAGTATCTATGCCGATTCCACCATTAAGATCGTGGCAGAAGGTGAAAACAATCTGAAGAATCGTATCTGGTTAGGGAATGGAGGAACCATTACCTGTTCCAACTATAAAGACAAGCTGACACTGTCCAATGGTAGCATCATCGTTGCAGACGGAAACTTGATCATCGATGATGATGTTATCCTCGATATCACAGTTACCGCCAGAGAAAATGCTATTTTTATGGATTATGCAAACGACGGTGATGAAAGTATTTTGACATTCTCAAATGGAGCCACGGTGAATATTACATCTGCGGAGCAATGTATTTTTGCCGGCTATGTCGGTGATGTGGTCATTAGCAATGCTTACATCACCTGCAATACCAAAGCCACTCACAACGCTGCCGCCTTGGAGATCCGCAATGGCAACTTTACTATGAATAGCGGCCGTGCTTCCTTTAGAAGTGTTGGCGGAAATGGTATCACTGTTACGAAAGGCACCTTCACTCAAAAAGGCGGTATGCTCACAGCAGAGGGCGGAGACTATGGTGTCTATGTTGTAAGTACCACCGCACCTGTCACATTTAAGAGCAATGCACTGTTAAGATCTACCGCAGAACCCGGTAGTTCAAACGATAGCTCCTACCGTGCTTTGAGGATTCCTTCCGGTGCCACTCTCACAGTCCCCACTTCCCCTACCATTCGTGTCTCTACAGAGGCCAGTGGTGCGGGTCAGGCAATTGTGGATGAAACCACCTTGAAGGCAAATCTTGCTACATATGACTTCATTGTGTTTGGTTCCAATGTAAGCAACTTCGGTGTTTATATCGGCGGTGATTATAACAAAGGTATTGGTAGAGTGGTGTTGCTCGATGGTACAATGATCTACGAAGGCGGAACCACTACAGTCGAGGGAACAGAAGCCTTAAATGGCAGTGCCTATTTTGAGGATGGTGTTCTT
>JAZOWR010000324.1:0-2130 GCA_045659345.1 Ructibacterium sp. | reverse complement strand
TTTATACTGAATATAGCATTCGTTATCTTTCATGAGAGTTGACTGCATATATTCGTCAAGAGGCTTGACAAATTTTCGCTGATTCAGTATTTTATACCATCCTTTGCGGGACGCATGGGAAGAATGGCTGAAGTGCTTTTTATGCTTGACTGACATCAGGAACTGACAGGAGATAATCATCCATCGACAAAGAGAGTTCTTCCTGCACCACATCAAGCCAGAGCTGATCGTTGTCAAGAAGAATCTGAATTATATCCAGTTCGGACTGATAGTACATAGTGACTTCGTCTTTTGTATCGATGTTAAATACTATTGTGTTAAGATTTTGCAAAACCACTGTATCGGTGAGATACAGAGGCATATTGTACTCTTTGATAAAACACATCCAGCAGTATATATACTGCAGTTTGAAACCTAAATCCATGCAATCCTCCGAAAAACGGATTCTACAGGTATTTATAACGGGAGACTGAAATGCTAGAAGAAACCCTTACCGAGCAGCCGGACTTTTTCTCTATGGACGGCTACACCTTTTACTACATGAAACAGAAGCTCCGGGACTTTAACGGAGAAATTTATGATATCAATACCAAGCTGTCTGACAGCCTGATAGAAAACAACCCGGAACTCTACGGTGTTCTGGAATACTTTGCAGGGCTTGTGCCTATGTTGGACGCAGATGAAGATATCAAAGACAAATGTCTTGATACCCTGTATGATTTCATGGCTCAGATAGATGTTGAAGAGGAATAATGCCCGTTACAATTGAAAAACTGAACCGAGAGAAAAGGGACAAGAAAGACGAATTCTACACTCTCACAGAGACTATAGAGAAGGAATTTCAGTATTACAGCCCGGAACTGTTCTGCTGCAAAACCGTGTTCTGTCCCTGCGATGATTATGAGAAGTCAAACTTCTGCAAGTTCTTTCTTGAACGTTTTGATTCTTTAAGACTGAAAAGCCTGATTTGCACCTGCTATTCCGGGCAGTATTTTACCGACCTGAATGATTCGGACTCCGCAAGAGGAAAGTTCCTGATTAAGGATTCCTCCGGAATCAGAACGGGCCTTCTGCGAGGGAACGGAGATTTCCGGTCTCCGGAAATACAGGAATACAGAGACGGATCGGACTTTGTGATCACAAACCCGCCTTTCAGTCTGTTCAGGGACTTTATCGAATTCTGCAAGGACAAGAAGTAACTTGGTCTTAGGGAATGTTACGGCTGTTTCTTATATAAATAATCCAAAAAGAGGATTCAAAACAATGAACGTTTTAAACTTAAAGAAACTGTACCCTAATGCCACCGTGGGAATTTTCGAGGTTCTGGAAGTGGAACTGAACAAGGAGACATGGTCTGACGAAAACAAGATGATGTTTCTGGCTCAGTGCGCCCATGAATCCGGGTACTTCCGGCGTTTCACCGAGAATCTAAACTACTCGCTGGACGGTCTTTTGAAGGTATTCCCGAAATATTTCAAATACGGCTACCGCGATCCTTATGAATACCGGAACAAGCCTCAGAAAATAGCTAACGTAGTATATGCAAACAGACTTGGCAACGGCGATGAAAAGTCCGGGGACGGCTGGAAGTACCGAGGCCGGGGTCTTATTCAGATTACAGGCAAGTCTAACTATACCAAGTGTCTTAACGATCTCGGCAGGACTGAGCCGGAGTACCTTGAAACTGTTGAGGGAGCCGTCAGGAGTGCAATTTGGTTCTGGAAGGTGAATCTGCTGTATAACGAGCAGAATATGAACCTGATTACCAAGCGCATCAATGGCGGATATAACGGTTTAGAGGACAGAATCACGCAGTACAAGCGAATCAAGCAGTTTGCAATGGACTTGAAGTAGTCCTTATTTCAAGATAGTCCCGCAACTTGAAATAACGGCCCGATTTTCCGGCTGCTGTTTCGATTTTCAAAATTATAAATACAATAAAGCCCTCCAATGGGGGGGCTTCTATCTTAAAAAGGAAATTAAAAAATGAGAAGAACCTCACATAGATTTTTAAACGAAGAAGAACTCTATCCTTCTTCCGAGGAGACCTACGACAGACTTGCCAGAGGATTTGCCAATGAGTCCAAGCAGTGGGAAGGCAATGTCATCCTGCGAGCCAATTATTTTGAT
>JAZOWR010000323.1:0-8225 GCA_045659345.1 Ructibacterium sp. | reverse complement strand
CCGGTCTTTGCCGCATGGACGAGAGAAGAACCCTGCGACGGGGCAACCTTCTTGTGTCTAGAACCATGGATTAGCATGGGTATTCGTGATAACGAAGGCTATACCATGGAAGAAAAATGCGGTATTCAGACATTGAATCCCAAAGAGGTATTCACAGCTTCGTTCTCAGCAAAAATAATAGATTAAAACAAAAAAAGATGATTTCCCGGGAAATCATCTTTTTCTTTTGGTAATCCATAGAGCAAAAAATCCGCAAAAGCAACCCAGCAGAATACCGCCAAGAATATCGGTGGGAAAATGAACCATCAAATAAAGACGGGTAAAGGCAATGAGTAGCGCCAAAATCAGAGTCGTTAACCCCCATCTTTGGTTGTAATGCCAAATAACAACCGTCGCCGCGATTCCTGCATAGGTGTGCCCTGATGGAAACGAAAAATCAGTTGGCGGCGGGATTAAGAGTATAAGCTCCGGATTCAGGGTAAACGGTCTTGGTCTTGCGACTAGGGGTTTGAGCAAACAATTTCCAAAAAGAAATATCAAAATCATTGCAATGGCTAATGTTTGGCCGCAGCGCCGACTTTTGGGGTGACAGAGCAAAATGACCGAAAGAAGAATCCAGAGAATTCCGCCATTTCCCAATAAAGTAATTTTCGGCATCCAGAAATCCAAAAAGGGAGACTTAATCCTGCCAATGGCATCCAGTAAATTCCAATCAAGCATCAGTATCTCTTTCATAACGGTTACCGAATGTAGTTCGTCTTGATTTTGGGTTCTGTTTCCGGAGTAGAAATGCCTGCATCCTTAGCCGCTTGCAGAGATTTCAAAATCCATGCCATGTTTCTGCCCAACTGCCGCATTGTTTGCATGCCTTCTTCGTCCTGACGGACTTCATCAGGAGTATTGCCATGTACCTGATTCCAATAATTGGAGGAAACAATCGGCATGTTTAAAATCGTAAAGTATTTGTTGAGCTGGTCAAAGGCAGCGCTGGCGCCTCCCCGTCTGCAGCTTGCAACAGCAGCGCCGGGTTTAAATGCCAAATACTTTCCGCCGGCATAGCATACTCTGTCCATCAAGGATGTGATAGCGCCCGAAGCTGCGGCATAGTGTACCGGTGTACCAATGATAAATCCGTCTGCATCCATGGCTTTTTCAATCACAGAATTTACGATATCGGCACCAAAGACACAACGACCCTTTCCTACACAGCCTCCGCAACCAATACATCCTTGAATCGGTTGTTTGCCTACCGAAATGATTTCAGATTTGATACCGTGGAGTTCCAAGGTGTCAGCTACTTCCCTTAAGGCGGTGTAGGTGCAACCGGTTTCCTTAGGGCTTCCGTTAATCAGTAAAACTTTCATGAAGATGACCTCCGTTTTTTAATTCAATATATGACAGTATATCACAAGAGATGCAAGCTTGCAACTGAGCATAAAAAAGGATACCTCTCTCATAAAAGACTTATATTACCAACCCGCCGTTGGGACTGATAACCTGTCCGGTGATAAAGTGACCGTCCTCTGCTAAAAAGAGAATAGTCTTTGCGATATCTTCCGGCGTTCCCATTCTGCCAAGAGGAGTTTCGCTGCAAAGCTCCGCAATAGTGTTGCTGTCAAGAGTCTGGTTCATCTCGGTATCAATCATTCCGGGGGCAACACAGTTGACGGTGATGCCGGATGGTCCAACCTCCTTCGCAAGTGCCTTGGTCATTCCGATCAGTCCTGCTTTGGCGGCGGAATACGCCACTTCGCAGGCAGAACCGCAAATACCCCAGATAGAAGAAATGTTGATGATAGCCCCGGATTTTTTGTGAATCATATTCGGCAACACGCCGCGAATGCAATAAAAGGCACCGCTTAAGGTTACATTCATCATGGATTGCCACTGTTCGTCGGTCAGAGCGTCAAACATGGAGAATTGAGCAAATCCGGCATTGTTAACCAGAATATCGACACCGCCGACCTTTTGACGGATTTCCTCTATCATTGCAGAAACCTGTTTCGAATCTGCTACATCTGCACAGATAGCAATACCACCGATTTCCTCTGCAAGCGCTTCGGCTTTTTGTTTGCTGGATTTGTAATTGATAACCACACGATATCCGTTTTCGGCAAATACTCTTGCGGTTGCAGCACCAATCCCGCGGGAGGCACCGGTAATCAAAACCGTTTTCATAGGTATCACTCCTTTGTGTTTTATCATATCATAATTCCACCGGACATGCAAGGAAAACTGTTGCATATTTTTCCATGGTATGATAAACTTAAAATAGGAATTTATAAGGAAAGGGCGGGATTACCATGGCGGTACAATGGACTGAGGAACAATTGGCAGCGATTCAGGCAAGAGGCAGCAATATTCTGGTTGCGGCGGCAGCAGGCAGTGGTAAGACCGCAGTTTTGGTCGAGCGCATTATTCGAAGAATCTGTGATGATGAAAATCCCGTTTCCATAGACCGCCTTTTGGTGCTGACCTTCACCGAGGCGGCAGCTGCTGAGATGAAACGAAAGATTGCACAGGCGATTTATGAGAGGTTGCAAAAAGAGCCGGAGAATCAGTGGCTTAGAGAGCAAAATCTCTTAGTGCATTCGGCACATATTTCTACAATTCATTCGTTTTGTAAGACGATGATACAGAATAATATTCATGAAACGCAGATTCCCACAGACTTTACCTTGATTGATCCGGCAGAAAACGAAATGCTGCTTAATCAAGCGCTGGATCAGGTGCTGGAACGGTATTATCGACGAATCGCAAAAAAACATGCCTTTCGTGAACTGGCAGTGGGATACGGCGGTATCAAGAGTGATGATAATTTGCGCGGTACGGTGCTTGCGCTTCTTCGGTTTGTAAAGAGCATGGCGTATCCTAAGCGTTGGTTGCATCAGGCGGCGGAACAATATCAAGAACTTTGCAGAAAAGGAACCATAAACGGATCTGTCTGGGAGCAACGGGTGACAGAACAATGTCGTGCACTTGCATGTGAGATACTGGAAGGGTATCGTGTTCTCGCAAAAATTGTTCGTGACGGTGTTCCAAAGGACCTCCCGATATACACATATTTTACAGAACTTCCGGACAAGTTTGCTATGGCATATGCTCCGGTGCTCTCCGGTGCAAAGACATTGGAGGAAATCCGCAGCGCACAGGCATCTTTTGACAAGGGTAGAGCTACCGGCATGAATAAACTTGACGAGCAGGTTGCTGCCAGAATTGATTTTGTGCGAAAAAAGTTAATCAATCCCCCAATGGATGAGATGAAAGAACTTTTAGAATGTACTGCACCTGATAAGGTAAAACAGATGATCTTGTCAGCTCCTCGAGTCAAGGTGCTGGTTCAGTTGGTAAGGCAGACAGAACGGTTGCATCAAACGATGAAACAGGAACGATCTGCCCTTGATTTTAATGATCTGGAGCATGAGCTGTTAAAACTTCTTGCAGATAAGAACGGGAATCCGACACCGGTTGCCAAGAAACTGCAAACACGCTTTGCTGAGATTCTGGTGGATGAATATCAGGATACCAATGATATTCAGGATACCATTTTCCGGATGCTCTCCCGGGATAATAGCAATATTTTCATGGTAGGAGATTTAAAACAGTGCATCTATCAGTTTCGAAATGCGAATCCCGCAATTTTTGCGGATAAATATCGGCGTTACCTCAAAGGTGACGGCGGACAATGTATCCGTTTGTTTAAAAACTTCCGCAGTCGCAGAGAAGTTGTTGATTGTGTCAATGGCGTTTTTTCATCATTGATGAACGAACGGTTGGGAGGAATCTCCTATACCGAGGAAGAGTATTTGATCCAAGGGGCATCCTATCCGGAGACTAAAGAGAATCATGCTCCGGAGCTTTTGGTCACCGATGTCAATATGGAAAACTATTCGCAAGAAAGCCCTTGCGGAAATATGAGTGCCTATGAAATGGAGGCATTGACCATTGCCGGACGCATTAAAAATCTGCTGGAAAACAGAGAGCTTTTGGTAACGGACAAGGAAACCGGAGAACTGCGACCGCTTCGCCCCGGAGACATCACTATTTTGATGCAGACCTCTACGCATATGGGAGAGGTGTCGAAGATTCTTGAGGAATACGGAATTCCGGTTGCAGATACTGTAGGCAGAAAATATCTGGACTCTTTAGAGGTGTTGACGGTTCTGAATTTTTTGCAGGTAATTGACAATCCGCTTCAGGATATTCCGTTGTTGGCAGTGCTGCGTTCGGGTATGTTTGATTTTTCGCCGGATGAGCTGGCAAGGATTCGTCTGTGCAGAGAGGGGAATTTTTATACTGCGTTGTGTGCAGCGGCGGATGAGGGAGATTCCCATGCTGCTGAGTTTATTGATGTTTTGCACGGATTGCGCAACGATGCAGCCTATATGGGCGTCGATGAACTTATCTGGAAAATCTGCCATGAGCTGCATTTTATAGAGCTTGCAGGAGCGATGCCCGGCGGGAAGCTTCGGCAGGAGAACCTTAATTTGTTGTATGAACATGCTGTCGCTTTTGAACAGGGCGTGCTTCATGGATTGTTTCATTTTGTAGAATACATTGAAACGCTCCGTGCCGGAAATGCTGATTTTGTCGCTGCAAAATCCCTTGTAGGGGAGGAGGATATGGTCTGCATGTCCACCATTCATAAATCCAAAGGATTAGAATATCCGGTTGTGATTCTTTGTGGTCTGCAACAGTATTTCATGGAAAGTGATGCCGCTAAGTCTATTATATGGGATGAAAAGTTTGGTATTGCCATGGACTGGGTGGATACCATCAATCGGGTGCGCTACAGCGGGCTTCCTAAAAAACTTGCACGGGACCATATCATTCAGGAGCAACGCTCTGAGGAAATGCGTCTTTTGTATGTGGCAATGACCCGTGCCAAAGAAAAATTGATTTTCTCCTGTACGGTAGGAAAGATGCGCAATCAATGGAAAGAGGCGGTTTATGATGCCAACGGACATCCTGTGGAGGCATTTGCCCGTCGCTCAACTTCAATGAAGGATTGGTTGCTGAGTGCGTTGATGCCGCATCCTGAGGCAAGACCTCTGCGTGAGATTGCAAAGCGGATGGATGTGCTTCCTGATCATAGTATGCAATTTCCCCTTCAGATGGTATGGGTGAATCATGAAAGTGCACCTTTGATGATTCCGGAAACAATAAGGGAGAACAAGGAAATTTTGCAGGTAGAACCTGCGGAGCTTTCAAAGTCAGTTAAGGAACGGTTGTGTTATCAATATCCGCATAGAGGCTTGGGTCAGACCCCGATTAAGCTTTCGGTCAGCGAACTGAAACGCCGGCAGATGCCGGAGGAAGGGTATGCGCCTCAATTTCTAAAAATGCCGCACAATATTTTGACCGATGTTACTGAAATCGGCGCTGCAGAGCGCGGAGTGATTCATCATTATGTGCTTCAGCATATCGATGAGCGTAGCACAGATTCTCTTTTGCAGATTGAAGAACAATTAGAAACCATGGTGAATGAGAAGCTGATTTCTGCCCGTCAGCGAGAGGTGGTTTCGGCAGAGCAGTTGTATGAATTCTTCTGCCATCCGCTGGGCCAGCGCCTCAAGGCGGCTGATAAAATCTTCCGCGAATTTGATTTTTATATGCAGATTCCGGCAGAGGAAGTGACGGATTCCCTGCCTGATGAGGACAGAGCCGAGCCGGTATTGCTCCAGGGTATTGCTGACTGTTTCTTTTATGAGGGGGACAAAATTGTTCTGATTGATTACAAAACCGACCGAATTTCTAAGGGACAGGCGGAAAAAAGAGCAGAGAGATATCGTGCCCAAATTGAGTATTATGAACAGGGACTCAATGAGGTTTTGCCTTATCCTATTGCAGAAAAATATCTGTATTTTTTAAATTGCAATACAGCAATCGCGATTCAGTAAAGGAGAAAAGCCATGAAGGGATTGATTTTTTCAATTACAGCAGGCCAGGGGCATAACCAGACCGCAAAGGTGCTGGATGATGCACTAAATGCTGCAGGTGTGCAGTGTAAATACATGGATGTGTTTGAGTATATTAACCCGTTGCTTTCTAAGTCGGTGTCTGATTTGTATCTGATGTCCACCAAAAATATGCCTAAAATCTATGGCGGCGGATATCGTCTGTGCGAAAAACGGGACAAAAACAAAGAACACAAACTCCCGAAACTGACCACTAACATTCTGGGGAAAAAACTTGTCAAGCTGGTGCAAGAAGAAAATCCTGATGTGATTATCGTTACCCATGTGTTTGCTGCATTGCTGGTGTCCTATCTGCGGGAGCAAATGGACAAAAAGATTCGTACGATTGGGATTATAACGGATTTTACCATTCATCCTTATTGGGAGGATACGGTTCTTGATTTTTATGTGACAGCAAACGAGTTTTTGACATATTCCGGTGTAAAAAAAGGAATTCCCAAGGAGAAGTTTAAACCTTTTGGGATTCCCATTGACCCTAAGTTTGCTTTGTCCAGAACCAGAGAAGAAGCATGCCGTATTCTGGGTATTCCGAATAAAAAAACATTACTTGTCATGAGCGGAAGCATGGGATATGGTAATATTGTAAACGGTATCATGGCACTGGATAGGCTGGACCTTAATTTTCAGATTGCAACTATTTGCGGCAACAACAAAAAGCTGAAGGCACAGATCGATGAGCTAAAGACCCGCAAAGAAATTTTCAATTATGGTTATGTAAATAATGTTGATGTGTTCATGGATGCCGCGGATTGCATTGTCACCAAGCCGGGCGGACTTACCACCAGCGAGGCTTTGGCAAAGGGACTTCCTATGTTGATGAATAATCCTGTCCCGGGTCAAGAGGACAGAAATGTCGAGTTTTTGCTTAATGCAGGGGCAGCGGTGAAAATTAGCAAGACATTCCCGATTGATGATGCACTACAACAACTGTTCCTCAGCGAAAAACGCCGACAGATTTTGACAGATAGCATTCAGCTTTTAGGCAAACCCAATTCAACCAAGGATTTGGTAGCGTTTATCGTCGGTTTGATTTCAGGCAGGGAAGGTTGATTGAGATAAAAATATTTATTGACAAACTAAGTTTCGTGTGCTATGATAAATAAAAATGAATAAAGGTAGAGGTCGCATTGTATCATGAGTAGCGTGCAAGAATCGGTCTTCGCAAGATCTTGTTGTATGTGAAAGGGGTAGGTGCCGAAGCCGGCCGAGGCGTAAGGCTGTGCTGACAAAACAAAATAAGATTTGTTTTGTTGTCGCATAATAGTGCGGAGAGCTATCATATTTTACATGTACGAATTGATTTTTGAGGCTTTCTGTATTGGGAGGCCTCATTTTTTATTGCGAAAGGATGAATAAAATGAATAAGAAGTCTGTATTTCAGGGTGTAGCGACTGCGTTGATTACTCCAATGGATGAAAACGGTGTTAATTACGAACAACTTGGAAACCTGATTGATTGGCAGATTGCAGAAGGTGTTAAT
The DNA here is from genome assembly GCA_045659345.1 of Ructibacterium sp. GTDB lineage: Bacteria > Bacillota > Clostridia > Monoglobales > Monoglobaceae > Ructibacterium. Next base: position 767 of record JAZOWR010000323.1, on the reverse strand, counting down.
GCCATTGTTATCTGCGGTACTACTGGCGAGGCATCTACACTTACCGACGAGGAGCATCGTTTGGCGATTCGGTATGCAGTGGAGCGGGTCAACAAAAGGATTCCCGTGATTGCCGGAACAGGAAGCAACGATACCGAGTATGCAATAGAATTGACAAAATATGCATGCGAGGTAGGTGTGGACGGAGTTCTGGTAGTAACTCCTTATTACAATAAAACCTCTCAGGCAGGCCTTGTAAAGATGTTTACCACCATTGCAGATGCAAGCTCTGTACCGCTTATTTTGTATAATGTTCCTTCCAGAACCGGAGTGAACATTGAGCCGGAAACCTATTTAAAACTGGCAGAACATCCCATGATTTCCGGTATCAAGGAGGCAAGCGGTAATCTTTCTGCGGTTGCAACTACAGCGTCCCTGCTGAAGGGTAAACTGGATATCTATTCGGGCAATGACGATCAAATTGTACCGATTATGTCTCTTGGGGGCACAGGCGTGATTTCTGTTTTGTCGAATGTTATGCCAAAGAAGACGGTCGAAATTTGTGACAGATTCTTTCAGGGTGATATTGCCGGGTCAAGGGATTTGCAATTAGAATTGTTACCTTTGATTCATGCACTGTTTAGCGATGTCAATCCTATTCCGGTTAAATCCGCAATGGCAAAGATGGGATTTTGCAAGAATTATGTAAGACTTCCTCTTGTAGAACTTGCAGAGGATAAAGAGAAAGTTCTTTTTGCATTGATGCAGGAACAAGGTATCATATAGAA
>JAZOWR010000322.1:0-2029 GCA_045659345.1 Ructibacterium sp. | reverse complement strand
TCATTCTGTTTCTAGATACTGAACATATTTTCTCCGTTATAACATTTTTAGACAAAGATTTAAGATTAGAGACTGTCTTATTGCAAAACTGATTTATGGCTTTTAAAGGCTTTCCATCATAAATTCTAGGCTTGAAGTCATTAGTGTTAGACACTACAGACATCAAGTTATCCACACCTAGATCAACTCCAAGAACTCGTCCATTGTCCTCTTTCAGAGGAACTTTCGGAACTGAATACATGACTAAAATCTTTATAGTCCTGTTTCTAGTCTTTATAATGTCAATTTGCTGAACAGTTTTGTAATCAATGTAATCAGGCAGTTTAAAGGTACAATTCAAGCCTGTAAGTTTTATGATCCCATTTCTGATATTGGGCTTTGAAATGTTGTTCTTTGTAAAAGAAAGTTTATTTCTGCCTTTAGTTTTATGTAAGTACCTAGGTATTCTAGCACTAGAATCTTTCTTTAATAAAGAAAAGAATGATTTGTAATTCAGATAAACCTGTTTGCAGACTTGCTGTGAAACAGCAACAGGCAAGGCTCTGTAATCAGGATTATCAGAATCTTGAAGTTGTTTAGAAAGTGTAAAGTTGCTTATAAAGCTAACTAATTTAGACTTTTGAATAGGATCCTTACAGTCTCTTTTCTTAAAGAAGAGCTGTCTTTCAGTGTATAAACAAGCATTATACAGATTTTTAGACAAAAACATCATGTGATCCAGTTCATCGTAAACTGGATTGAATGGTGTAACTTGAATTTCTGCTGAAAGCAGAGTCTTGGTTTTGTCTTTCATACCCTTAATTATATGCCTAGAAAATTGAATGTCAAGCTTTTCTTCAATGCAGAAAAATTAAACTTTATTTCTTAACAGTTCCGTATTTCGGTCTGCACCGAAGTCGCAGTAACGTACTCCGGGTGTACTAGGCCGAGCACTGCCAGCAGAAACATCAGCAGTGCTATAATAATTATGATCCTGATTATCCCCAGTTCAGTCATTGATATGTCGATCCGTTTTCAGTCAGGGTAACGGTGATGTTTTTGTCGGCAAGAGTTTCGTTATCAGAACCGTGCAGGATAAGGAATACTCTTTCTACATTCATGTTCTTGATTATTTCAATGCCCTCAAACACTGTTTCGGTGCTGAAAAACTTGAATGTCTCGTCCATGAAAATCACCGCCATTGAACCTATGGTGTTCGTTATGCCTTTAAGGAATCTCAGGTCAGCGAGAAGTCTCTGACCGCCGGAGAGCATAGCGTAGTCCACATATTTACCGTACTCCTTAACATACAGTCTGATATTCAGAGTCGGCTTCAGGCTGCCGTTCTGGAGTTCTTCTATAGTCTCGACCTTGAGTTCCCTGTCGGAGTTCAAGTACTCGGCTACTTTCTGCAATAACGATGCTACAAGAAGCCCCTTGTCAGACAGAACCTTTGAGTTGAACTTAGAGAGTTCCGCAGCAGTTTCCTCAGTCTTTCCGATTATCTCAAGAATTTCATCAGCCTGAGTCTTGTACTCTGAAATCTGCCTTATGTTACCCTGAATTGTTTCATAGATTTCATTGTTTCTCTTTATGTCCCCCTTGCGAAGCAAGAGAGCGTTCTTGTCGGACTCGATTTTCCGGATTTCGGAGATAACAGACTCATTCTCAGCGTTAAGAACCTGAATCTGATTCCGGAAATCCTGTATTTGTCCTTCGAGAATTTGATTACTGAGTTCTAAACGATTGTCCTTTATGACATAAGAGCATTCCTGAAATTGCTTTCTGAGCTCTTCTATTTCAGTCTTGTCTGCGGCGACTCTGTCCTGTACCCGGACAAGTTCAGCCTTGAGGTCAGTAACTCTCATGTACTCGTTATGAACAGCCCGGTACTTCTGCATTTCGATGTCATAAGCGGCTTTCTTATTGTTGTACTCTGAACATTCGGCAACATAAGCCTTGTGCATATCGTCTTTAATCTGAGCGAGTTTAGTCTTTGCCGCTGTGTACTTGCCGAGCTTAGATTCAATTTCGGATATCTGAGATTCCA
>JAZOWR010000321.1:0-3834 GCA_045659345.1 Ructibacterium sp. | reverse complement strand
CCCTCGCCGTGACGAAGCAGACCAACTAGGAGATGCTCCGGTCCCACATAGTTATGACCATGCTCTAATGCCGCTTCTGCACCAAGGGCTATCGCCTCTCTGGCGCGGACAGTTAATCTATCATCAAACATGTATCAGCTCATCCTTTCTTTCACAATTTCTGCCCGCTTTAAGTCCCGCCCAGCAGGGTCGGACAAGTTATACTCTTTCATAATATTAGCTGGCAATATCTCATAGGTAACAGCATTTAAGGTTTCCGGTTTCACATCGGAAATCACTCCCAAATCCACACCCAAACGAACATCAGACAGACATTTCATCGCCTCGCCGGAGGTTAAAATCACCGCATGCCGAAGCGTTCCTAAAGAACGCATCAATCTATCCTCCAGACGATACCTGTCGGCTGCATAAATTCTGCGACGCATTTCCCTCTCTTTTTCAATCACCTCAGCAACAATCTGCTTAAATTTATCCAGGATATCCTCCTCTGCTGCGCCCAGAGTCAACTGGTTGGATATCTGGTAGATATGCCCGGTTGCCTTAGAGCCCTCGCCAAAGATACCTCGCACAGTTACCCCCAACTGGGTCAGGCTGTCAATCACCTGATTGATGGTTCTGCTCATGGTAAGCGCTGGCAGATGCACCATCACCGATGCCCGCATACCGGTTCCCACATTGGTAGGACAACAGGTTAAATATCCAATCTGCTCGTCAAACGCATAGTCAATGGTTTCCTCCATCAGGTCATCAATCCGGTTAGCCTGTTCAAAACAGGAATCCAAATCAAAGCCAGCCTCCATCACCTGAATCCGAATATGGTCCTCTTCGTTCAGGAGAATACTGATTTTATTATCATCGCTCAAAAGGATACCCCGTTTGCTATCATTCTCCATCATCTGGGGACTAATCAAATGCCGTTCGGCAATTGCCTGTTTTTCATAATCCTCCATCTTAGAAAGGTCAATATACTTTACGCTGTCTTTGAACGCACGGCTGTTTTCCAGCACCGCCTCCTTGCAAAGAGCAATCACTCTTTCCTGATGTTCTGTATTGGTACGGCGGGGAAAAGGTATTCCTTTAATATTTCGTGCCAGTCGCACTCTGGAGGAAAGCACCACATCTCCATCGATTCCATATTCTGTATACCACATAGCCTACGCCTCCTCCCTATGTTGTTCTCTTAGCTCTTTGATACGGTCACGGAGTTCCGCTGCCTTTTCAAACTCCTGTTTCATGACCGCCGCATTGAGTTCTGCCTCCAACTGAGAAACCTGACCCTCTGCCTGGAGCGCTCCTCCCATTCTTGAGGGAATCTTACCCAGATGGCTACAGGTCCCGTGAATCTGTCTAAGCGGTCGTTCCAAACGGATGCGAAATACACTGTAGCAGCTCCCGCACCCAAGTCTGCCTTTCTGCAAAAATTCCTCAAAGTGCATACCGCAATCGGGGCACGCGTCGGTTCTAGGAGTCCCCTCACCGGCAAGCGACTTTGGCTTTCCGCCGAAGATACCGCCCAAAAAGTCTCCGATACCAAAATCCATATTCTGTTTCATCGCCTGAAACTCCGGAGATTTTGCTGCACACTGACTGCACAAATGAAGTTCCTGCTTGTTTCCGTTTATCACTTCGGTCATGTGGCTGGTCGCTTCTCTCACCTGACATTTTTGACATTTCATATTTCATTCCTCCTACACGAGTGAAACTAAGATATTCTTTAAAATTCCGGCTCTCAGGATATCCTGTTCCGGTTGTTTGACAGGAATCGAACGGTCACTGAGTGCCGCCAATATAATCCTTGCCTCTTTTTGGGATATTAAATCATATTCAAAGCAATTTTGCACCAGCACCCTCGCATCCTGGTAAGAGATGTGTGTGCCAATCATGTTGACCACATGCATCAATTCATTGCCGGAGGTCGGTGTCACCCGGGTAATCTTGATATACCCGCCTCCGCCTCGCCGACTCTCTACGATATATCCCCGCTCCGGTGAAAATCGGGTCGATATGACATAGTTAATCTGTGACGGTACACAATGAAACCGTGTCGCAAGCTCATTCCGTTTCAGTTCCACCGCACCGTTTTGCTCGGTCATCATCTCCTGAATCCAGGTTTCAATCAAATTGCTGAGTTTCATCTACCCCTCACCTCTCTTTCGTCAAATTTTGACTTTGACTTTCTTTGACCTTTGTAATTTTATTATATCATCCTTTTTTTAAAAGTCAAGAGTTATTTTAAAACTTTAACAATTTGTTAAGTTTTTCTTACTATTAGTTTGTAATATTGTACTTTATTTTATGTTAAAGTATAATTAGGTGATAGGAATGATAGAAAAAGATTCTGTTTATAAAGACAGATATATAAAATTAGGATTAAAAATTCAATATTATCGAAAATTAAAGGGCTATACTCAGGAGACCTTTGCAGAGATGATAGGTTTGACCGGCTCATATGTATCTCAGATAGAATCTGTCGCCACTGAGAAAGGTGTTTCCTTGAAAACTCTGTTTAAGATGGCAGAGGTTTTAGAAGTTGAACCCTATCAATTACTCAAAGATTAACAAGGACTGTTTGCTATGCAACACCAACTACCGCAAATTCTGCCCGGAAGGCACTATTTTGCGTATCTTATCGGCGGGTTTCTTGCCGGTATTTTTTATGGCATCTACGCAGAAAATTTGACATTTGTCCCCCTAATCGGCTATCTTGTTTACTCTGCCACCTTTCTTTTACTGTTGCTTTTGCCCCTCTGTCTTCTCTCTGTCTTCCTGAAGGGAATAGGACGGGATATGGCGCTTTGTTGGCTTCTCTGCCTTTGTTTCATTCTTGGTATTGGCAGAGTGTATCTGTTTGACCTTAAAAAAGACCGAACACTGAAACAAACCGCCGGCACTGAGCACACTTATACCGCCGTACTTTTGGAGGAACCGGAGGAAAGTAGCAGCGGTGCAAGTCTTGGTGCCTCTATGCAGGTGGTTCGTGTCGATGACGGTCAGCCTGTTTCCGGCAAGGTCAAGGTTTATGGCAAGCCGGAACTCTGGCAAGGTGCAACCCGTGGCAGCACAGTGGTGTTTACCGCCATCTTAAAAGATGCGGCAAGAGCCTCGTTTCCCGGCGGTTTTGACTCTAGGCTTTATCTGTATCGACAAGGGATTTCCTATTCGGTCTATACGCAGCAATTACACAAAGAGGAGCTTTCTCTTCCCATTCACTCTCTGTCCTACCAACTGGAAACTCTGGGGCGGAACATTCAGGGCTCAGTCTTTCACACCATTGACCAAACTCTTGGCAAATATTCTGAGGAGGCTGCCTTGCTGAAAGGAATTTTGCTCGGCAATCGCGACAGCTTTACCGATGCGCAAATCGAAGATTACTCCAACTCCGGATTGATCCATATCGTTTCTGCCTCGGGTATGCATGTGATGTTCCTGTTTGGTTTTCTTAGCTCTGTTTTTCGCCGTTTGCGGTTGCCGCGCCCGGTCAACCACCTAATTGCTGTTCCGGTGCTTCTTATCTTTGGCGCAGCTGTCGCCTTTACCCCTTCTATCTGCCGTGCCATTGTGGTGCTGGTGATGGTACTTCTTGCAAATCAACTGCAACGGGAGCCTGACAGCCTGACATCCCTCTGCTTTGCCGCGCTGGTTTTAGTAGGTGTAAACCCCTATATCATCACCGGTTACAGCTTCATTCTCTCTTTTTCGGCAACCCTTGGCATCATTGTTTTCAACGCTCCGCTTACCCAATTTCTTAGAAAGGGAAATCGGTCATCTCTTGGTCTGATACGCTTTGTCATAGCGAAGATTTTTTCTTCTGTCAGCATGTCTCTATGCAGCATG
>JAZOWR010000320.1:0-1432 GCA_045659345.1 Ructibacterium sp. | reverse complement strand
CTTATTCTGCATCATTGTCATCACCTATTGTTTCAATCACGGAATCAATAATACTGCGATGGTCTTCCAAATTCATTTCACGGGAAATTAGTTTCTCGGTCAACACCGCAGAAACATCGATAATTTCCCTTTTCATGCTTTCTGTCGCCTTTTTTAATTCCAATTCAGCCTCAGCATTTGCCTGACGAACAATGCCGTCTGCTCTATCCTTAGCCTCTTTTAGCATCTTATCACTGCGAAGCTTTGCTTTTTCAGTTGCAGTTTGCATGATAGCATCCGCCTCTGCCGCAGCACCTTCCCTTTTTTCTTTCCAGTATGTTTCGTCACGAAGCGCATTTGCCTTTGCTTCATCAGCCGCATGATAACGCTCGTCTAAATCAGCCTGCCGCTTGGCAAGCATCTTGTTGACAGGTTTGAAAAGGAATTTCTTAATTATCAAAAATAGGATAATAAGATTTGCCAGTGAAATCAAAATCTGCCATAGATTCACAGATATAATATCCAATGTTTGCATAGTATTCACTCCAAATCATGGGTTTTGTTTACAGGATTCCTACTGCTTCCTTTAAAATGTTGACCATAAGATTGGGGGCAACAAAAATGAGAAGGATCGCAACAACCAGAGAATAAATACCGGTGGTTTCAGCGATTGCACAACCCATGATCATGGTAGAAGTTACAGCACCCTTGCTCTCAGGCTGCCGTCCAATTGCTTCACACGCCTTAGATACCGCATTACCTTCACCAATACCGGGACCGATTGCACCGATTCCCATACAAACACCTGCACCTAATGCGCAACAACCCAAAATAATACCGATAGCAATAGCCATTTCCATAATAATTCCTCCTAGAATTTAGTTATTTATTTGTTTTTTAAAAGCTTTTCTTGCTTTTTTAGTTTTCTTAATTCATATTCTTCCTGCGGGAAAGCACCGGCAAGATTCAGCATGGTCAGCATGGCAAAAATATACGCCTGCATGCATCCGCTGAATACATCGAAGTATATCGAAAGTATTGCCGGAATTCCAACCTGCAAAAAGGGAATCTCTCCCAACATGCCGGGCAACCACCCAAGCACCATAGAGGACAGCCCTTGCAGAGCAGAAGATACCAATACAGCAATAACCACACCGGACAGAACATTTCCGTAATGACGGAACGCCATAGACACCGGCGTTGCCACCTCGCCCAGAATATTGAGCGGGGTCATAATAAAGATAGGCTCTGTAAATCCCTTAAGATAATGAAGCACGCCACCCTTGAGCTTATAGTAGGTAATAAGCACAAAGACCAAAATCGCCCAGCCGGCAACCACATTGATATCCGAGGTCGGCGCATATAATCCGCATAAACTCATCAAACTGGAAAACGCAGAGAGCGCCAATATTGCGGTAATAAATGGTGCATATCCGGAAAAATAAGAACCCAT
>JAZOWR010000319.1:0-4878 GCA_045659345.1 Ructibacterium sp. | reverse complement strand
CTTTCGACTTTCCAGCTGGATTTATACGAAAATACGGTTTTGTAAAGAATTTTTGATGGCACGCAGATGACACAGATGCGACAGATGACCGCAGATTTTGATTTTTGACAGAAGAACAAAAGAACAAGTTTTTGGGTCTTGAGCAATGAGCGATGAGCGGTGAGAGTAGGGACGTCTGCGTGCAGCGTCCGAAGTTTACTCACGCAAACCACGCAAAAAAGGATTAGACAGAAGAACATAAGAAACAGGTTTTTGGGCAGTGAGTTATGAGTAATGAGAAAGTAGGGACGTTGCGTGCAGCGTCCGAGGTTTTTACTCACGCCAATCCCGCCAAAGGCATAGAGTAATATTTTGCGAGATTCGTGGGATTCGCGTGAGATTATAACTCCTGTGTTCTCTTCGGACGCTGCACGCAACGTCCCTACCCCCTCACCTCTCACAACTCTGTTACTGCGAATATGTTATTCGCTGTTTTTGAGTATAAGGGTCTGTGACCCGAAAATAGAAAACATGTTCTTCTGTTCTTCTGTCGAAAAACTCACGGCTCATAACTCACTACTCATTGCTCAAAATGTTCTTTTGTCGAAAAAACTCACAGCTCACAACTCACCGCTCATAACTCATAGCTCGCCACTGAAAACTGCATCTACAGTTTACAAAACCACTAATTTGCTGTCAGATAATCAAAAAGTTGCCTTATCATTAGGCCGTTCCGGAAGAAATCGTTATTTTTGCAATAACAAACCCTTAAAAAGCACAAAAACATGAAAAAGAAACTTTTTACCTTAATTATGATGCTGATTTCCTTCAGCATTCAAATCTTTGCGCAGATGAGAGACTACAACGCTATGGTGGTGGACGCAGAAACGGGTGAGGCGCAGCACTATGCAAGTGTGTACATTGCAGAGAACAGGGGAACAATTACCAACCAGGACGGAAAATTTCTTATTTCTGCATCGCCCGATGAAATCCTTCAAATCAAATTCATCGGCTATGAGAACTTGCGGATAAAGGCAGCCGAAATGCGTGACGTCATTCGTTTGAAACCCGCAACCCATACCATGCAGGAAGTTTCCGTGTTCCCTGTAATGGAACTTCTGAAAAACATTACCACAAAACTTAACGGTGAATATAAGAAGAACAAGAAGGAGGAGGATGTATACTTTTTCCGCATCAGCACGGAGATTGGGAGTAAGAAAGAGTTGGCAGAGGCCTTCATGACCGCACGGTCAGCTGTAAACCTGCGTAACATTTCGCTATTAAGCGGAAGAAGAGGACTACAATCGGGAGATTCGTTGACAAGTTCGCTTTTGGACAATGTGAACTTTCATCATCCATTGGAATTGGGAGCCATGACACCGGATGTCAGTTTCTGGAATTCACTCAGCACACCAATCCTTAAGAAGTTCGATAAAGAATACTATAATCAGTACTACAAAGTTTCCGTGTCACAAATAGACAGTAGGGAAAGCGAACCGATCCTATGCTTTAACTTTGAGAAAAAGCAGAATTCACAGCCAGTCACATTGCTCACGGGAAAACTTTATGTGGAAGCCAAAACATTGAAGTTGTTACGTTTTGAGGGAATAATCCCTTCATTAGGAATGGAAGTGACCAATCAGAGGGTGGACGGACAGACAATCGTGGATCTTCTGGTAAATGCCGACTATACGCATGAGGATGGCTATGCCAAAGTGGCTAATATCTCTGCGACCATTTTCAACGAGGGGTTTAAAAGTCATGCCCTGCTGTACAGGATGGATACTCTTTCCATTGCCACGAAAGGGAAGAAGAAAGTAAAGGAGAATCTGTTGAAAACCATAGACAAAGTAGGAGACGACTCTCCACTTTGGGTAAATCCGAACATTGTTTTAAGGACGGGCAAGGAAGAATGGATCGCCTTTAAACAGAAAAGAAAAGCGAAGACAATACCATCTGACAGTATCCCAAAGGATATGAAAACGATGATGGAACGCCTCACCGCCTTCGGCCAGCGCATTCCGCAGGAAAAGGTTTTCGTCCACATGGACAATACATGCTATTTTCTGGGCGATACCATCTGGTTTTCCGCCTATACCAGAGAGACGGCTACAGGCAAGCCGTCACCGTTGAGCAAGGTGCTGTATGTGGAACTGCTCAACCATGACGGCTATCTGGTGGAGCGCAAGCTCATTGAACTGAACAAGGGAAGAGGCGACGGATTCTTTGCGCTGGACAAGAGCATACAGTACAGCGGCTTCCATGAACTGAGGGCATACACCCGATGGCAGCTCAACTGGGGAGAGTTCGAGCACAAGCACAGCCTGGCCGCCGAAAAGTGGTTTGTGGACAAGGAGTTGGAGAGGAAATATTATCGGGATTACCATAAACTCTACAGTCGTGTCTTTCCCGTATATGACAAGCCCAAGGAGGAGGGTGGCCTTGCAAGGAACATGACCTTGCGACGGTTGCAGCGCTACTTCGCCAAAGACATGGACAAGCGAGAGCTGACGCTGAACCTTTTCCCCGAAGGAGGAAACCTTGTGGCGGGCATTCCCAACCGGCTGGCCTTCGAGGCCACATGGGACGATGGGGAATGGTTGGAAGGATGGCTACACTTTGGCACGGATTCCGTCCCTGCCGTACACCGGGGACGGGGCGTAATCACCCTCACGCCACAAAAGGACATGGAAAAGGGAGTGGTCTTCATCACAAAGGACGGGGAGAAAGTTAAGGCAAAATTGCCCGAGATTAAGGAAGAGGGAGCGACATTGCAGGTGGAGCAAAAGGGCGGAACGGTGGAGATTGGCATACGGCTGAGCGCTTCCATGCGGCCCGACAGCATGGCCATGACGGTGATGCACGAGGGAAAGGTAAAAGCATTCTTCACTATAAATGGCAAGGAAAAGACTTTCCATATAGACTCCGAGGCTTTGCAGGCCGGCGTGCATCAGGCCACGGTGTTCGATACGCAGGGACGGGTATATGCCGACCGTCTTTTCTTTGTGCGCAGAACGGAGACGGAGCGCCCCACCCTTACATTCAGCGTACCGAAGGACGAGTGCAAGCCCAACGAAAAGATAGATCTGGAGATAAACGGAGCGGAGGGCAACACTCCCATTTCATTGTCTGTGCGGGACAACTACGGCAGCGACGCGCTGTTTGACAACGGCAACATCATGACCGAGATGCTGCTGGCAAGCGAGATAAAAGGCTTCATTCCCGAACCGGGCTGGTACTTTGAGAAGGATGACGAGCAGCGCCGCCAGGCACTTGACCTTCTGATGATGACACAGGGATGGCGCAGATTCGACTGGCAGGACATGGCGGTAAAGGGGAAATGGGAACTGACACAGCCGGCAGAGCAGGCTCCCATTATTATGGGAAAGGTGTATGGCTATCCTTGGGATCCGCAAAGGCTTATTGAAGGGTTGTGGGTTACCCAGCCAACAATTCTCGAAGAGCAAAGATTAGCCAATGGAGGAGGTAATACCGGACAAAAAAGCATGCATAACCTTAAAACCAATGTCCGTGTACATGCGGAACTCATCCAACCCCATACATCGGAAAGCGCAATTATTGAAACAGAAAGCAAGAACAGTGACTTCAAACTGCAATTGCCCCGATTTTATGGGGATGGCGTGCTGTTTCTGGGCGCATCCGACACAACAAAATGGAAAGAAGGAGCAGAATACAATTGGGTCAAAATGATTGATTCCGGCGATGAATGGGAGTATATGTCCGTAAAAGAACGGATAAAGAACTATGTTGAACAGAGTTTAACAGTCAGAGTAGATTTTCCATATCCAAGATTTGTAAAGCCTTATACATTCTATCAGAAGCATTTGAGTCAGCACAATGACAAATGGGAATATGCCCCTGGCATCTTGGCAGACAAGACAACCGTGATGCAGGAAGTGAGGGTAAACGCAAGGCATGGTGGGATGAGAAGGGTTGATGATTCGCAACCCGCATTCATGCTGGATGCCTACGATGCCGTAAACCAGGCGATTGATGCCGGTCTAGAATTTGCGGACAATGCCATAGCAAGAACATTTATCGGGGATATGGGACTAAATTCACCCTATATGAGAGAAGCCAAAATGGAGATAGTTCCGACAGCCCCAGGCGGTGCATTAATTACAAATAAAACTGGATCCACATCCGTTAAGTCAGGAAACATCAAAAGAAGATACGGATTGAGTGCCTTCAAACGGGCATTGCCCCAATACATAGGCATCCCAAAAGACTCTATATACCACCCTAAGTATCTGAAATCCTTTTACTACGAAAAAGATACAGAGGGAAAGATTGAAGAACAACTAAGCAGGGAAGAATTACGCGAATTTTCGGGTTTGACCAGACACGACCGCTATTTCATCTATACCGACTTCCACCCCCGTATGGAGAACGACAAGCGATATCACGGAACGAACCTTCCCGAAACATCAATTGCCGTCTATCCCTTTCCAGACGGAACTAAACGGGTGGTATACCGTGACCGCCGATATATTCTTCCCGGCTTTGCCTATCCTGCCGAATGTTACAGTCCCGACTACAGCAAGCAGACACCGCCCGACAGCATCAAGGACTACCGTCGCACGCTATACTGGAACCCCAACCTGATGCTGGACAAGGACGGGAAAGCCACCGTTACATTATATAATAACGCACGCACGACACAAATCAGCGTGGATGCCCAGGGACAGGCGGCGGATGGAACTTTGTTGTGGGGGTCTGAGTAATGAGTTGTGAGCGGTGAGCGGTGAGAGTAGGGACGTCTGCGTGCAGCGTCCGAGGTTTTTACTCACGCAAATCTCAATTCCCATAGCAGTAGTACTGCGTTGCCCGTTTAAGATATCTTCTACAGCCGTTGCAGTATATCTGCATCGGCCCATG
>JAZOWR010000318.1:0-7079 GCA_045659345.1 Ructibacterium sp. | reverse complement strand
CCCTGTAGGAGATACCCAATTTCTCGGGCTTCCGTTGATCTCATAAATCTCGCCATCGGCTTCAATATGATCTCCGGCTTTGACATCCGTTCCGCTCGGGACATAAACTGTAAGGCCATCGCTCAAACCTAATATGCGCCCATCCTCTGAAAGAGTTGTGGCGGCAGGTTGTATGGAGCATCCATTGACAATGACGGGAGTTTCTGCGTTTTCCCAATCGGGAACCTCAGAGCCTCTTATCGTCTTGACTCCGGGCCTTATGATTTTGATTGACTGATTGCAAAATGAAACCATTAGAAAACTCCTTCCAGCCTATACGGATGGAGCATTGCAGCATTATTTTCGAGAACACGATCATAGGATCCGTTAGTCCACGAAGAATTGTAGGTGATTGAAACACCGCCCGCTGCTTCTGATGTAACTCCGTAGGACTTTGCGAGTTTCAAAGTAGCCATATCTGCGACCAGCTCTTTAAGTGCGTCACTATCTGTCACTCCTGCTGTGTATTCGACCTCAACCACATCCCTGCGGTCACTTATCGAAACATCATAAACGGTCAGAAGACCGCTCGGTTGGAGTGAGTAATCTGTGGTCTGTTCTCCTGCGATAGTTACCGAAGTGATTCCGGTGATCATCCTTGCAGGGAGCTGAATAAGCAGATCTCTTCCGGTTGCGATGATTCCACGGTTTTTGATATTCCATGAAACCTTGCAAGCCTCGGCTCCAAAAAGGTGCCATCCGCAATAATTCTGCAAAGCAAGAGAGGCCGCTTTCACACTGGGCATGATACGGGTATCACCGGTGTATTTTCCTCCGGTGTACGTATTAAATTCCGCCTCTGTTATCGCTATAGGCAATGCTGATGCGTTTTTAAGTGTATATCCCCAGCTTGTCAGCAAACTCATTTCTTACTTCCGCCTTTCTTTTTGTTCTTCGGAGCTTCGATAGCTTTGTTCTGAATCTCTTCAACAGCCTTTACCTCGGGTTCAACCTTCGGCTCAGGCTTGGGCTCGGTCTTCTTGGGCTTGTAAAGAACAGCGCCCTCGGGAACCTTGTTACCAAAGCGTCTCTTTTCTCCGCTAGGCATTACATAAATATTCATGCTTGACCTCCAAAAGAGGGGTAGATTTCTCTACCCCTCAAGCAAGTATCACTCTGCCTCAACAAGGCTAACACCGTTGAGATCAACAACAGCGCAAGCGAGTCTCTCTTCAGCAAGAAGAGTTACTCTGTTGTAGATAGCATCGTCCTCGTTCTGCTCGTAGAGCTTAACGTCAACTCCGCCCTTCTTCCAGATCTTCACAGCCTGGCGAGCTGCAATGAGTGCCTGACCGCTGGTGATGTCAGAAGAAGTGAATACAGGAACGCCCCACATAGTAGTAGCGATGCCAAAGTTTCCGTTTCCGTATGCGCCGGTGAAGTATCCACCGCCGATGTACTGATCGTTGCCATCCTTAGCGGTAAGGAATCCAACGAAGTCAGCGGGATTGAGAATGATAACAGAAGCGTCATAAGCGCTCTTGTTCTTGATGTCCATGATAGCTGCAAGGATAGCATCAGCGAAGGTGATGGTGGTTCCGTCATAGGTCTGGGAAAGGATGCCAGTAGTTCCTTCGATAGCGCTGATGATGGTTGAATCCTCAACTACGCCAAGGTGATAGAGCAGGCTGTTCTTAACCTCAGATGCAAGGAAAGGCGCATCAGCGATGATCTCATCAGTCTCCTTGATGAACGCTGCGATCTTGCTAAGAGCAAGAGTGGTAGGCTCGAAGGAAGTGCTGTTCTGAGGCTTCTTAGCGCCCTGAGCAGTAACAGCGGGAGTGCCTTCGTAAGCGCCCTGCAGGAAGTAGGTGATTGCATTTCCGCTAATGGTAGCGTTTGAGAAGAAGTCAGCAACAGCCTTTCTGTCGGGCTGAGGTGCTACGCTTCTATCAATGTCAGCGATCTGAGGTGCAAGCACTACATCAGTAGCGGCTTTGATGTGCTGGGTAACGCCAGCCTTCTTGTCGGTCATCTCTCCGGCATTCTTAACGAATAATTCGAGATCGGTCATTTTCTTTTCCTCCTGATTGATAGGTTCTACTGTTCCGATAGACTTAAGGACAGCTGCTTTCTCTCTATCCTTAGCGATCTCTGCTTCAAGAGCTTCGATCTCAGTCTTGAGTGTTGCGCCCTTTTCGAGTGCGCCTTCTGCGTCATTCTCGATATCGGGAGCAAGTGCGGCGAGCTCTGCCTTCTTGGCTTCGAGCATTTCAGTCTTATTCATTTTTATTCCTCCATAGATTTGATGTAAGTGAGCAGTGCATCTTTCTCGGGATTGCTTGCCTTCTGCTCCTCCGGTGCCCCGTTGGCTTCGGACTCGTCCTCTCCCTGATCATCTGCGGTATCTAAAAGCGCCTGCAGAGCGCTAATAGCATCTCTTATAAGTGCCTCATCCTTGGCACTGTTTCTCTTTCCGGACTTGGTTTCAACATCGTCATCGTTCTTGACCTCGGTAACTACTGCGGTCTGATTTGCGGGCACAGGAACGAGTGATACTTCGTAAAGATCCAGCTTTGTGAGCTTCTGGAATATTCCCTGCTTCTGCTCTTCCTCAGTGGGTTTCTCTGCTCCAAGAATGGAATATGCAAAGGAAAACTGCCAGACAATGCCCTCTTTGACAAGTTCTCTCTTTTCCTGAGCGGCGGGTGTGTTGAGGAAGGATGCTCTAATCTTCAGACCGTAATCATCCTCATAAGCCTCAAAAACCGCTCCGATGATCTGATCGAAATCATGATTAAAGCAAAGAGGGAAGGGATGGCCTGTTGCCTTTCTCTTCTTCAGAGCCTCTTCAAAAGCTCCCTTGATAACGATATCGCCGTATGAGTCGGGGGTCTTGGTCCATGTTGAGGCGTAGCCTTCAACTACTCCATTCTCCCCTTCCTTAAGTTCGAATGACTTATATAATCTTTCCATCTCTTACCTCCTTCTGATGGTGATCTCGGTCGTGCAGTTGCATCCGCACGTCCCATCAGGTCCAAGTATGTCATCACCGGGCCAGTCGGCACCGTTTGAAAACGTCTGGTCTACCGGAACTGTCTCCCCGTTCATCATTGCATGATCTTCTCGGGGATTTTCTCCCGTTACCCATGTCTTGAAAACTTCTGCCGAATATCCCTGGTCTTTAGCCTGATCACACGCCTCACCGATAGCCCAGCAAGCTGCGGTTGTTGCGATTGCCATTCCGAGAAGGTTAGCGTCTTTGTCTTCTCTGACCTCGTAAACGTGCTCGATCTCTTCTTCAAGGTCTTCGGGATTGCTCTCAATAACCTCATCCAGCTTCTTTTTTGTGGCTGAATTGATTGCCTTTGCCCTGCCCTCAGCAAGTGCTTTGAGATAGTTGACCGTTTTACCGGAATAATATTCGGTGCCGAGTTCCTTAGCTACCTCTGTGCCATGCTTTGAAGCTATTTCAAAGATCACGGGATCGATGTCTTCTGAGAGTTCACTGTTCCATCTATCCTCATCCCACCATTCCTTTTTTGCTCCAATCTTAGGGATGATGCTCTTGGCCTGTCTCTTAAAGAATTTCTCAATCACAGCTCCAAGAGCTTCGCTTTCCTCATCATCGGCTTTGCCTTTGATGTGAACGCTTTCTGCGGATTTCTTCGAGATGTATCGCATCTTTGGTGAGTCTTCCTCGGTGACAGCAGGATTATCGATGCCGTTATTTACATTCATAGGAACGATCAGATCATCTCCACCATCTACGGGAGGAAGATTCGAATCTGCTCTTGCTTCGTTCCTGGTTATGTAAGGACCGCCAACCGCACTCTGAAGAATCGATGCTCTTTCCTCGAATGAGCCTTTGAGCTTTTCAGTGAGGTCAAACTCTACGTAAGTATTCGGATCCGCTTCGAGCATCGGGAGCAGGAATGTGTTGATCCTCTGCTGAAGCATCTGAAGCGTAGGACCGAGACAATCAGAATAGAGCGCCCTAGCGTTATCCTTTGCCGATGCGAAGGTCTGAGTATTTGTGTGCCATATAAGCGAAGGATTTACATGATATGCAGCGGCAACGTCCTCACGGGACAGCTGTTTAGTCTCTGCATACTGTGCCTCCTTTGCATTGAACTGATAAGGCTTGATCTCCATTCCGTCTTCAAGGAGAGGAATCTTTCCTGCGGAGCCTCCGCCCTGTCCCCATCCTTCACGGAATGCCTGAATCCATTTCTTTTTGGTCTCATCGTCCCAAGCGGCTACATCTTTAGGCCTTGTGATGTATGCGTTAAATCTTCCTGAAGACCTCCATATCTGTGAGCGGAACCTATCAGCCTGGATCTGCTCGCTCAAGATCTGCTTAAGAGATGAAACAGGACTGATAAATCCTCCGGGCTGTCCGGGACGGTAATACTTGAAGAATGTGAAATCTGTAGCGGGTAATTTTACCGCCGGAGCATTGCCGACCGATTTAATGGTGATGCTGCTGAGCGAATATGCTGTGTCAAAATCAGAATCAGTGATCCATGCACGAGGAATAATTCTCAGCTGATGACCTGACTCATAATCAGGATCCGGAAGGTGCCACACTGCGACCGCACCATTGAGGAAATACTCAATCATGAGCGCATTGGTGAACTCATATTCTGTCTGATCTGCGTTAGGTCTCCAAAGAGTTCTTGCGGCATTAGAAGTTCTATCTCTTCTTCTTGAGGATTCTCCGTCACGGATATAAACCTTAAGGGGAAGCTGTGACACGCTATCAGCGAGGAAACTGACTACCGCCTGAACATTTGCCTGAGACGCATATAATTCGTTAGGCACCTGTCCCTCAACCGAGGGAACAGCTGCGGGAGACTCGATTCTCACAACTACGTTGTTGTCTCCCAAATATCTTCTTAAAACTCTCTGGATTAACGCCATCTTTTTGCTCCTCATACGAACGCAAGACTTGATCCACTTGCATATGACGATTCGTAAATCTTCCCTTTGGTTTCACTTGTTCTTGTCGCTCCCGTAAATGCCATGATGCAGGCATATAAAGGGGCTATGTCATCGGGGGATTTTGTGCGGTCGGGAAGTTTTACACCGCCCCCTAAATTTCTTAACTGCATTGTTTTTGCCGGCGCATCCATAACGGGTTGAGGCAGATGAAAAATCTGTGTTCCGCCTCTGTGTTCTTCCGGTACCGATGAAGCTATTCCATCCCAGAACCTTCCCCATCCGTTTGTCAGATCGGGTCCTGAGATTGCTATCCTGTTTATGTTTGGAATCGTGCAGATCTGCTCTGCAAGTCCCGCAACAGGTGCTCCACGCTCTTGGAAGCAGAGATTCATCGGACCTCTTAAAGCTCTTGCTCTGAACCAGTCAATCGCCCAGTCACATCCGACTCTTCTCGCCACAACCTCAATATGGTAATTGCCATCTTCTCTTAATCCGCAAACTCCGATTGCAGTCCATCTTCTATCAGCTGACATGTCAATGCCGTAATACAAAACCGATTCCGGAGCGATGTTTGATTTTTCATCAACTCCGCTTTCCCACGCTTTATCCGGGAATGGTGCAGGAAGAATGGTTTCAACTTGCTGACACATCGATTCTGATCTGAACTTGTTCTCCGGAGAGGTTGCTCTAAGTGCTAATAAAGCTCTCATAGTCAAGCGACCATATCCCAGTGCGGGATTTGCCTGAGCAAGTGCTTCGGGATCATCAGTCTTGGCTCCATCAGGTGCCGACCACTCGAACAGCCCCAAGGTATCGGCATCAACTTCGCCACCGAAATCCTGAGCATCTGTTCCCTCAATGATTGCGACCGCTTGACTACGAAGCTGTCTGAGTACGACCGAATCGGGATCACCTGCATTTGAAAAGCAGAAGATTATTCCGTTCGGTTTTGCATTCGTTGAAGCGGCGGCAGCTGACCAAGTTTCCCAGTCTCTGTGCTCACGGATCTCATCGAGCATGACCATATCATTCGAATCGCCTCGGCCTGCTCTTCTTGTGGGCGCTCCAACCTTGTAAACTCTATTTCCTGAAAGTATCAGCCTCTTGCTTCCGTTAGTGCGGGACACTTTTTCAACTACTCCCGCAAGCTCCGGAGTCTCTTCCTGATCTCTGACAGCTGCATCCCAAACCTCTTCCGCCTTATCAAGAGACAAGGATGTGCCGAAAACGGAGCTCACTCCGAGGAAATTTAAGAAAAATGATGCTAATACTTCGCTTAAAACCGTTTTTCCGTTCTGCCTGGATATCAAAAAGACAACAGTACGGAATCTGAATCTCCACTTTTTCTCAAGATCGCCTACTATCTCAAGAGCATGGATCAGAGCCCATTCCTGCCAAGGGTATAATTTCTTGTGCAGAATTACCCTTGCATATTCAATAGCCG
This sequence comes from Ructibacterium sp., assembly GCA_045659345.1. Lineage (GTDB taxonomy): Bacteria > Bacillota > Clostridia > Monoglobales > Monoglobaceae > Ructibacterium. The sequence continues at coordinate 712 of JAZOWR010000318.1, read as the reverse complement.
CAAACCCTAAAGAGGTCTTCGGGGTTAATTTCCTGAGTGGCTTAGTGAATAATCTCGGCTCTGTGTACCCAAATAGTACCTTTGCAGCTTGTTTTACTTTCATTACTTCGCTATTTTGAACTTCTTCATGAGTGAATCCATGTCAGAAACCTGTGTAGGCGCTTTGTTTTCTGTCAGGATCATCTGCAAGCTGTTCAAACTGGTGGCGTAATCACGAACAGTCGCTCTAAATTCCTGAATCTCAGGATTAGCACGAATAACCTTCTCTCCGGTACCGACTTTCACCCTCTGAGCGAGCTTCATCTTTCCATATTTCGGGATCTGCTGCTCGATTTTCGCCTGAATCGCAAGCACTGCATTCGCCAATGTAACGACCTGCGGCTTGATGTCTTCCCGGACATTCGAACAGAGTTCTTCTGCGGGGGTCAAAACATGTGGAAAATCGTCCTTTTTTTCCACTTTTTTCACAGTTGTGGTTTTTTTGACCGTTTTTCTGCTCGAAGTTGCCTTTTTTACGGGCTTTTTCGCTGTTGAAGTTGTACTGGTTGTTCCTTTCCTGCTCGTAGCCATATTGCACCGCCTTTCATGCGCCTTTTTAATGTGTTTTCTTTCAACTAATGCCCCAGAAATCGGCAAGGCTTTCCGACTTTCGCTCCGTCGAGCTATCTGAGGCACTAAAAAAATATTTGACTGTTTCGGGGAGGGAAATCAC
>JAZOWR010000317.1:0-1735 GCA_045659345.1 Ructibacterium sp. | reverse complement strand
CAGGCAGGGGAAGATGCGGCAGAGTTTGAGGATGTTCCCGAATCTGCATGGTATGCACCCTATGTGAAACGGATTGCCTCCAGCGGTTATGTCAAGGGCGATGGTAAAAACTTTAGCCCCGAGGGTAATATTACTCGTCAGGATGCAGCAGTTATCATTGCAAGGGTATTGAATCTGGAAACCTCCAATGCGGCAACCTTTGCTGATGCGGGAGAAATTGCAGATTACGCAGGCTCCGCAGTTGCGGCGCTTGCTGAGAAGAAGTTTATGAATGGTAAGGGCGACAATCTATTTGCACCCAAAGCCAACCTCACCCGTGCAGAAGCAGCACAGTTGATCTATAACATTTTACAGGGAGGTGCGTTGAATTGAAAAGAATCATTTCCTTTCTTTTAACAATGCTTTTGGTCCTCGGTACGGTCGTTATGCCCGCTACCGCAGAAGAAGTGACCTATCCGGATTTTCAGTTTGCAGCAACATTAGGTTTTATCGACGGGGAACAACTTAGCCCGGATCAAGCGATTACCAGAGCGCAGTTGGCGCAAGTATTCCACAACATCGTATTCTACGGCAATGGTGCAGAGGGTGCCATTGTATATGATGAAAAAGAATCCAATTACAACTTCAGCGATGTAGCAGAAGAGCAAAAAGATGCAGTTAAGCTGGTTTCCGATATGGGAATTATGACCGGCTTCCCGGATGGAACCTTCCGTCCCGATGCAACCGTGACCTATCATCAGCTGATTAAGACCTTTGTTTCCTTCTTGGGTTATGACGCTCCCGCACAGGAGCTCGGCGGATGGACAGCAGGTTATCTGACACAGGCAAACCGTCTGGGAATTCTCCCCGGCGGAAGCATTGCCGGCGAGGCAGTTGCCACCTGCGGTGCAGTTGGGCAGATGCTCAAGCTTGCTACCGGCGTTGATGTAATGCTTACCACCAACGGTATTGCCAAGGTATTAAATGGCGTAAATTACTTAGAGCATTGGTGCGGCATTTCTATGGTTCGCGGCAAGGTGACCGGTAACTACTTAACCAACACCTCTAGCGATGACATAGTTTCCTATTTTGCTATCTACCTTGATGATAAGTATATGGCAGTTGATCAGGCTGCTGCAGGAATTCAGGACAAACTTGGATATTCTCTTGTTGTATATTATAAAGAGATCAATGGTACCAAGACTATTGTTGGCTATGAAGAAGAAAGCAACAATAATATTCTGGAGATTAGTGCAGACGAGATTATCTCTGCAACAACTTCTGAGATTAGTTATAGCAAAAATGAAGGCGAAACCGTTAGCACAGCAGGACTGGCTAAAAATGCAACTCTGATTTACAACGGTTCTCATCTTGCATCTTACACCGATGCGGATTTAGACCCCTTTAAGACTGCCGCTATGGATGGTATGGTTCGGTTGATTGACAACGATGACAACGGCACATTTGATGTGGCAGTTGTAGATGCCTACGATATTTTGGTGGTCAGCGGAGTGATGGATGGTAAGATTTACAATGTCTACAAGCCCAAAGAGGTTGTTGATATCTCTGACTACGAAGAGAGAAACATCAACATCATCAATATTGTAGGCGAACCGATTGTTCCTGAGCGTATTAAGGCAGGAAACATTATCTATGTCTGCAAGGACAGAGACGGAAAAGTAAAGAGTATCATGGCATCTAAAGATGACACAGCCGGTATGTTAGAATCTTATCGCTCTACCGGAGACAAGATTAC
>JAZOWR010000316.1:0-1899 GCA_045659345.1 Ructibacterium sp. | reverse complement strand
GGTTCGTGCTTGCCAGGGACGCACCGTAAGTGGTGTTTAGGATCAGCTTCAAACCGCCGTCCGTTTTCTTGTCCCCTGCTCTCTTAGCAGCGAAACGCTTAGTGTACACATCCTTGAAAATCTCTGGTGAGGGAATGTTTCGGGATATGTACCCGTTCTTAATCATCATGGATGGATAGTAAGAGCCTACGTCCCAGTTTCTCAGCAATCGGTTGGGGCCAATATAGTTCGGGATGGCGGCGTGAATACCGCCAAACCCGATTTTAATTTCACACTCGCCGATGCTGATAACGATGGAGGACGAGAAGTAATCGTTGCTTGAAATGCTCTTGTCATGGATTCGGTCAAAGAACTCCAACACTTCGGGCGGAACATACTCTTTCCTCAGATTATCGGGGTACTGATACTCTCGCTCGTCGTATCGGGTCTGAGCCTCCGCTTTCAGAGCGGCAGCCGTCAGCCGAGCGTTGGTCATGTACAATGCTTTCTGATCCGACAGACCAATCATTCGACCGACCATCAGTTTCGTGTCCAGATAACCCTTGCGGATTGTGAGCAGACGAGCGGTGTTAAGTACGTCGTACTTACAGTAACGGATGGTAGAGTCTATCTCCTCCTGGGAGAGTGGTCTGTCCAAATTGAAGTCAACCTCGGTTTCCTCGATGGGATAGCCGAGGTGTGCTTCAATGTGCTTCAAACTCGTTCCAACCTGGGTATCGTCGGCGAGATCAAAACTGTCGAACCAGAACCGCATCTGTCGGATAAAGTGATGCTCCCAACCTGGACGCTCCTCCACGATGATGAAATCACTAAGCTGCTTCACCATTTCGGGAGGGGCGCCACAAGCGATAGCTTTCAGGATGTGGTTGTCGTAGTGCTTTGAATTGAAACCCACGAAAATGGCATCCTGTTGGCTCATATAAGCACGGACAGACGGGTTATCGTTGTGGTAGACCTCCCACGTTTGGGTTTGTAGGACTAAGAAAACTACGATCCAATCGTGGGAGAATACCTCGCAATCAACTACGATTATTCGCACAGAGCATCACGCATCCCTTGCATACAGTACAAGGCAGGAGGCAGAGCAATTCCGTTACCCCACATCTTGTACTCAGCAGAGTCAGTTCCCAGTTTGTTATACCAGGTCAGCATTTGAGCCTTGGTGTACTCTTTGGTATCCTTGCCGTTGATGATGGCGTGTGTGTTACGGACATCGAGCCAGAAACGATATTCTTCATCGGTGAAATCGTCCTTGGGATCAATGTCGCCCCAACGGTCGGCAAAGCCTTGCAGACGGGCGCACTCAGTAGGAGTCAGACGGCGGACGATGTAGCGGACACACACAGCACCTGGACCCTTAGCAACCAGAGTGGGAACAGTACCATCGGTGTAATACTGAGGATCGTACAGAGCGTTCTGACCCTGATTGTAGAAAGCACGGTCGAGAGCGATAGGCTGACAGACAACCTTGTCCAGAGAATCCCAACGACCAGCGCCCTTGTAATCACGGGACAGCAAAGTACCGCTGATTGTTTCGCCGTGAACGGTCATAGCAACAGCATGACGGTCGCCACTCGTCAGAGTGTTCATCGGGTCGCCATCCTCACCGATACCCAGACCGTTACCCTTGCCATCGGACTTGTCGCCACGCTTACCAGAGAAACGGGTTGCCTGGTCGTGGATGGGTACGGCCTCCATCACCATCGGCACATTCCCACCGCCAGTACCCATACGGCTCGTGAGGGTCTGCACCTTACCGGTTTCGTCGATGCTCACTCGGCTGTCGGCAGGGTGGTTCTCGATGGAGTAGACAACTACATGGCTCGACTTGCTTTCGTTCGCTCTGATTGCATTTCGGACATCGCTCTCTGCCCAGTTTTCTTCTCGCAGTGACATCGG
>JAZOWR010000315.1:0-1774 GCA_045659345.1 Ructibacterium sp. | reverse complement strand
TTCCGTGAATTGCGCTGATGTTACTCATGCCATAGTGGTCAGAAAGCAGTGTCGGCACATTGGAAAAACCGCCGCCGTAGCCGGCATTGACCACCATAATCAGAGTCAGAACCAAAACAACTGCTATTGGGTTACCGGAGCCGCTTTCAATACCGTTAAACAGGATGACAAGTGCGGTGAGCAGGATAGAAAGTACAAAAATAACCTTATAGATGGTGTTTCTATCCTTTAGCTTGTCTGCACAGGTGGAGAAGAAGAGTCGGCCGCCTGCGTTAAAGACAGCAGAAACAGTAGAGATAATACCAATGTAACCGGCAAGACCGATACATGTTACAATCATCTTCTCTTGGGAAAGAAGCGCCAGACCGCAAGTGATGTTGATATAGAACATCAGCCAAATACCGATAAAGTTAGTGATGGGCTTGGTTTTTAAAACCGTCATGATGCGATTGGATGCTTCCTTGCCTTGAGGTTCATGCCAATCATCCGGCTTCTTAAGCAGCAGATGTCCAATGAACATCATCACAAAGTAGACGGCTGCAAGAATCAAGAACATTTTATAAACGCCGCCTTCGCCCAAACCTTCCAGCATCCACTGCATAATAGGGCTGGCAATAGCCTTAGCAGCACCGAATCCTGCAACAGCAAGACCGGTTGCAAGACCCTTTCGGTCATGGAACCAAAGCATCAGAGTTTTTACGGGAGAGAGGTAACCGGTACCAAGACCGATGCCCATCAGCACGCCATAGCAAAGATAAATACCAATCAATGCAACAAGACTTCCGCTATGTAAACCGCCGTAGTAGATAAATCCTCCGGTTCCTGCCATACCTAAAGCAAAGCAGAAGGCTGAAATGAGAGAGGACTTATGAATATCTTTTTCGACAATACCGCCCAAAAACGCCGCTGACATACCTAAAAAGAAAATCGCAAGACTAAACGCCCATTCGGTTGCGCCTTTGGAAAAGCCGATATAATCGGCAATTTCCTGGCTGAAAATTGACCAACAATACACGGTGCCGATGCTGCAGTGTAGCAACAGAGCGGGGATTGCAGCGCGCATCCATTTATTTGTGCGCCAGCCGCCTTTTTTCTGAGATTGTGTATCCATATAAAAGACCCTTCTTTCAAAAAATGACTATGTACAGAGCAAGCAAGGATTATCTTGGCTTGCTGCATACAACTAACGATTTAAAATTAATTTGGTAAGTGCAACCGGATCTACAATCTTACCATCTTTATATACACGCATATTGCCGGAAGCAATTTCATCAATCAGAATGACTTCGTCGTTGTTATAACCAAATTCAAATTTAATATCCCACAAATCCAGACCAATGGATTTTAGGTCATCAGCAACAATCTTAGTGATTTTTAAGGTTTGTTCTTTCATGCTCTCGAACATAGCGGGAGACATAACACCAAGAGCCGCAAGTCCCTCTCCGGTAACCAGGGGGTCACCTTTTTCGTCATTCTTAAAGGTACATTCTACATAACCACCCTCAAGCACGGTGCCGTCTTCGATATACTCGCCGTAACTGCGGATAAAGCTACCGGTTGCAACCAAACGGCAGATAACCTCAAGACCATGACCAAACACTGTTGCCGGAAGAACCTCCATGGTAGCATCCTCTACATTTGCACCAATGTAGTGGGTCTTGATGCCAGCTTGTTTTAAAAGTTCAAAATAATATACAGACGATTTTAAATTTGCCTTGCCAATGCCGTCGATGGTCAAGCCGACCGTGTTTTCGCCGGGATCGAATACGCCGTC
>JAZOWR010000314.1:0-3251 GCA_045659345.1 Ructibacterium sp. | reverse complement strand
GGGTTATACTGCTTATCAATATATGATGGGTGACGATAGGATAGATGGATATACCTACGATTTTATTTTTGAAAATGGTATTGTTATTGATACATCAGTTTCGCAAACATAGAGATTAGTGGCAAAAAGAGATGCCGACATTCGCGGCATCTAAACCATTCGGTTCTTCCATGAAAAAAGACATCCTTGGATGTCTTTTTTCAGTTATATTTGTCCCTTGCGGAACAAGTGATATTTACTTTGTAAGTGATATTGCCTTGCGGCAGTGCTATTCGCCTGCGGCGAGTTGAAGGAATAAATATACTATCACTGAAACAAAGATGGAATAAAACTCAAAGTGTGGCACACTATGTCAAAGGAAAATCAAAACAAAAAGAATGACGGACAAAACAGATGCAAAAGATGCGACAGACCGCTAAGAGATCCAAACGCCAATTACGGATGGTGGTGTGCACAGATTGTGGGTCTTGGGGGAGCTGATCAGACAGATATTCTTGACGATGAAAAATCGTTATTATATAATGATTATATCAACCTGCACTCTTTCCATGAAAAGAGAGCGCCAAGAGAAAGCTTTACAACAGAAGGAAAGGATTACAAAAATAGTTTTGTGAAAGAAGAGCAACCAGAAACAAAAAAGACCACCTATCATGTTATTACAGATGTAACAACATTAGGCGAAACCTTTCAGGTTGAGTATAAAATTGATAATGGAATTATAAGGTTTCCATTTGAGAACAATGCTGATTATTGGTCAATTATGTGGCGTGGCGGAGGAAAAACTTTGGCAAAAGCCATTTGTGATGCCAGCAGGCAATTGTCACCGGATAATCTGTCTGGGCGGACCGTAGATGGAGTCAATACAGAGCTTCAGCTGCATTGGGCGGCGTATAAAACCGGCGTTAAGAAAGAGAATGCCAAAGTTGCTGATATTGGCGGTCTTGATCAAGAAAAAGATGATTATGACAGCAATGCGTGGTTGTTTGAAGGAATTCAACTTGTGGAGGATATTGTTAATCCAAAAGCAACTGATGTGGTTAAAGCTGTTAGAGAAATATGGAGGTATTATAAATGACGAAAAAACTTTTGTTAATCATGATATTTGTTTTTTCTCTCTCCGGATGTTCGGGACAGTACGAGGGGTGGACGGAAATTAAGCTGCAGGATTATGGAAGCATCAAGGTTCCTAATGGATGGGTGTGCCATATTCAGGATAATGAAATCTATTTTGTTGACGAGGGAGTAACTGAGTTTTCAGAGGAGAATGTGCATCTAGGCGGATATATTTATGATGCACATAATTCACATACCTCATCTAAGGTATTTCCTGAAATCGAAAAAGTCGAAAGTACGAAAGGACAGGTTTATTCAAACAGTGCCTATAGAGGAATGAAAAAATATTATATACACGGAGCATGGTATGAAAAGGGACATATAGAAATTCATACTTCAAAACAGGATATAGAACTATACATGATCGCATGGGATGATACGGTTTCTTATGATGATTTAGAAAAAATAGCAAAATCCTTCACGGAAGATAGCTCTAAGGAAATCCAAGCGGATAAGGAGAAATAAAATAAGGCGGCTAAACGCTTCGGTTCTTCTATAAAAAAGGAAATTGTTCTTACGAACAATGTCCTTTTCTTTCGATGAAGTCAGCAATGATTCTTCCAAATTCGTTTCCGCCGTCTTCGTCCGTCTTTTTGACATAGGCACAATGGCTGCCATGCATCACCTTGTGATCGAGTATGCTCGGATCATACTCAAAACTCTTTAATGCAGCGAGCATCAACATCGTTTGTTCATAGCGAACCTTGATATCCTTATCGGATACGATAAAGAGCATAGGCGCATAACGATCTGCCGCACCGACATGCCAGAGGGGGGCAGCTTCGTCAATAGCGATTCGGCGTCTGTCAGCACCACGCTCGCGCATGACATTAAAATGCACGGTGGGCTGTCCTGCGTCATGGATAAATCCTGCCAAATCTGTTGGGTCAATCATGTGGGGCGCCAGATACTTTTTATCAAAGCAGAGCATCATGGAAAGATAGCCGCCGGCTGAGCTTCCGCCTACATAGATATCCTCGCAAGTACCGTATTCGCCAATGTGGTTCTTTACCCAAGCCACTGCCGCCGCTGCATCCCGGATAAATTCCGGATAAACTGCGGAGGGGTACATGCGATAATTGGCGCTGACCAGCGCAATATTTTTATCCACCAATTCCTTTACGAAAAACTCTCCCGTCTCTTTATCGCCCATCCTCAATCCACCGCCGTGGAAGTATACCAACACAGAAAAGGTATCGCTCTCCGGCAGATAAATATTAAGTTTTGTTTCTTCATATCTAGCGTAAGGAACATCTCTTATTACCTTCATAATCTCATCCTCCCGTTTTTAGTCTATTTCTCTTTCTTTTTCATCAGCGCGCGGACCTTGAGGGGAAGACCAAACAGATTAATGAAGCCTTCGGAATCCTTATGGCTGTATAGCACACGGCTGTCGCCAAAGCTTGCGATTTCTTCGTTATACAGAGAGTAGGGAGACTTAGCTCCGGCAGGGGTTGCCATACCTTTGTAGAGCTTCATCCGGACTTCGCCGGTTACGGTCTCCTCCATACTGTCTACCATAGCAGAGAGCGCTTCTCTCAGCGGGGTATACCATTTACCGTCATACACCAGTTCTGCAAACTTGATGCCAGCCTGACGCTTAAATGCCTGAGTATCACGATCAAGGCAGAGGTACTCCAGCTCCTGCAGGGCAGCATACAAAATGGTGCCGCCGGGGGTTTCGTAAACGCCTCTGGACTTCATGCCAACCAGACGGTCTTCAACGATATCAGCAATACCAACGCCGTTGGCACCGCCCAGCTCGTTCAGTTTTTCAACCAACGCCCGTGCCTCCATCTTTTTGCCGTCCAGGGAAACCGGTACACCTTTTTCAAAGCCAATTGTCACATAGGTGGGGGTATCAGGTGCCTGCTGGGGAGATACGCTCAGTTTTAACAAACTGTCAAGCTGCGGCTCGTTTGCCGGATCCTCCAAATCCATACCCTCATGGCTGATGTGCCAAATATTACGGTCACGGGAATACAGGTCCTTTTTGGTGACCGGAACTTCGATGCCGTGTGCTTCTGCATAGTCTACTGCATCCTCACGGGATTTGATATCCCAGACTCTCCAGGGAGCAATCACCTTAAGGTGAGGCGCCAACGCCTGAATGGTCAGTTCAAAACGAACCTGGTCAT
>JAZOWR010000313.1:0-2980 GCA_045659345.1 Ructibacterium sp. | reverse complement strand
TATATGCCTTATCAATTAAATTCTTATTATTCGGGTGATTTGCAGGACATACAGATATACATCGATTACAGTTCTTGCAGATTGTTTGATCCACACAACTCTTCAAAAAACCATTTGCATCATATTGCATGGTAATACAGTTATGAGGGCACGCATCTGCACAAACACCGCACCCGGTACATATCTTTGCATCACAAATAACCATCCACGCCCCTCCTTTTTATGATCGAAAAACTACTATCTTCCAAAAACACTTTTGTGAAGTTTTTTACTTTTTCCTATTAAATAATTAATAAAGATACAAATTGTAATTAGTGTCACGAGAAAAATCGGTCCAAAAACAATCGGCGCTGTAACATTTGTTATTATCGCGGTGTTTGATAATATAAATCCTGCTACAACCTGTAACAATTCTTGAATAAACATAGAAAGTATGTATACTTCCATAGTTTTAGAACCAAGAAAAGTAATGAACAAAACGCCTCTGTGATTTGCTTTCCTTTTACACACAAAATCAGCTAGCAAATACAAAGCACTACATCCGCACAAGCCCAAAACAAAACGATGCAGAAAAATTGGCAACAAAGTCAAGCCTCGCTCTTTTGGAATATAGGTTCCAAGTATGTAGAATGAATTCTCCGGTTTATACAACGGATACAAAATAACAAAAAGCACGGATAATACCACCAGCAGTCTGCGAATTCCCTTTTTCTGCAATAATTCATACTTTGCGACAAGAAAACCTGTTAGAAAAAACGGGAACAGAAAAGGCACATGAACAAAAGAATGCCATACTTTATGTAAGACGATAATGATTCCTGTATATATTAAAAATTCCAAACATAGCAAAACCGACTTTCTTTTTATTCTGCGCAACAATGCTTCTACTACAACCACAAATATTGTGCAGAATAAAAAACAAGACAAAAACCATAATCTCCCAGGAAATACACACTGATAGACAACCTTTGCGAGTTCTTTTACAGAAAATGAGTTATGCAAGAAAACCTTAAGGACTGCGGGAATTCCTTCCCAGATCGCCAACGGAAGAGCAATAGATACAATTCTTTTCCAAAGAACTGTTTTAGGGGTTTTTTTATTTAATGAAAATGCTAAAAAATACCCACTGATTAGAATAAATAAAGGCATTTCAAAAGATGTGACAAAGATATTTACAATACTTTTATCCCATGTTATATTGCGTAGTCCGTTAATCATGGAAACAGAATGACCATACAAAACACATAAAATTAAAATTCCTTTTAAAAAATCTGCTGTTAAATTTCTGTTCCTTATTTTCTCTTGTAGCATAGTTATCTCCTTGTTTTTCACCTTAGCCCTCGGGAAACTCCAACGATTCTTTCAAAAAAGTTCCATCTATCCGCCTTTGCTCATTCAACTTCTCATGAACTTTTGTAAAATCAATATCAAAAAGCATCTCCGGGGTAATAATGTCGTTTTCATCAATCAAACGGTCACTTAGTCCTACAACATCCAGAATGGTAGTCAGGCGTGAGTTCATTCCTTTAGAATCGCTCTTTGAAAATCGACATAAGGATAAAAACGGTGTTTTCAAATTAATAGAAAAGGCAGTTGCATGAAAAGAGTCCGTGACTACAAGTGCCGCATTTTTTATTAAACTGATAAATTCAGCAGGACCTGCATCAAAAATTTTTCTATCACCGCTTTCCAGTTCTCTTTTCACATAGGGAATACACACCGTCTCAAGACCTGTTATCTGCTTAACCTCAGACTTAACTTTTTCTATATATTCTCGTTCACCAAACAGATAAATAAAAATATACCGTCCTTCCACCGGCGGCTGAGATGCTACAGATGCCCACTCCTCCTCATTCAAAAGCAAGGTTGGATCTAACACAGTTCGCACCTTTTTCCCAGTGAGTTCTTCGACAATTTTACTTCCCTCTACTTCCCGTGTGGAAATAATGTCCAACTTATCAAGGAACGGTTTCATAAAATCCGCTTGTTCCTTTGTAACGCTTGACACACCAATGCTTGATGCATAGGAAATCTTTAAAGCATCTTCCGGAGCAAAATCTGCAAAGTAAAATCCATTTTCATGATACAAATTGGGGTTCCAGATTTGATCGCTTCCGCACAAATAGACATCATAGGTTGGGGGCATTTCTTTATACTGTGTGTATGTTGTGTATCCGGTATCATCTATTTTCAAATTGGCATTTAAAAATCTCTGAAAACTCTCTCTTTTTAACGCTCTTTCATATGCATATTTTCGCATTACTCTCCGTTTTGATAAATAACTCAGCGGATGCAGAATCAGGGCTTTCATTTTTTTTGCAAAGATTTTGTTTTTTGAGGTTCTTGAACACATGTATAAAAAATCGTTAGATATAAGATTGCACTCATACCCCAAATCATTGACATATCGTTGTAGAGCATACGCTTGCAGCATGCCACCATAATTTTCTCCGTAGTATGTAATTAACCCAACTTTTTTCATATTTCCTCCAGCAATTGTTTTAGTCTACTTGTAAAACAAATATCTAATTCCTGAATTTTCTTTCTGCTATCATACCCGTCATTCAACTTCACATTCATAATTGCTTCTGCAATCGCTTGCGGCGTTTGCACATCATAAAAATACAGCTCTTTCCCCATTGCCGATTGTTCGATAACCGGAATCCGAATGGTAACCACACGCAGTCCGTTTGCCATGTAGGATAAAATCTTTGAAGGAAAGGAGGTTGCATTATAATCTCCCTCCGGATTTTGCGTACTGAGTCCTATCTGACATTTCTGTAAAAAATCCGTATATTCATTGCCTGACAACAATCCGTCATAGGTTGCATTGGGCATCGTTTCAACCATTGCTTTCACAGCTGCAACATCCTTTTGGCTTCCAAACCCCAACACATGAAGACGATATTGTTCAGGAAGATATTGCATCGCTTCAATCGCAGCATAAACGCCGCCTTTTCTAGGGTCAAAACTTCCTGCA
>JAZOWR010000312.1:0-11951 GCA_045659345.1 Ructibacterium sp. | reverse complement strand
GACTTGTATACCACAACAAAAAGGGTGTTGCAAGACAAAATCGAAACAGGTAGAAATTCCCCACAGTACTTGACATTTCCTGCAACTGCGTATATAATTATATATTAAAGTGGAGAGAAAATGAGAGGCATAGTGCTCCGGCAAAATTGTGTTATACGAGGTACCAAAGGAATGTACAGAACAAAACTTGAGGTTCGTTATTGTGAAACAGACCGTATGGGTATCGTGCACCATTCGCGGTATTTTCCTTGGTTTGAGGTAGGGCGGACGGAATTTATCAAACAATCCGGAATGACCTATGATGCCATTGAAAAGATGGGGGTATGGCTTCCGCTGGTGGATTGTTACTGCAAGTTTGTGCAGGGAGCACAGTATGGCGATTCAGTCTGGATTGAGGTTAGACTGGAAGATCTGGGTGTTGCCAAGTGCCGGTTTGGCTATCGTGTTTTGCGTGTTGATAACGAAGAGCTTCTTGCAACAGGCTATACCACACACGGATTCACCACTCCGGAGTTAAAACCGCTGAATTTAAAAAAGTCCTTTCCTGAATTATATTTAGCACTTAGTGATTTGCGAGGTGATGTAAAGTGATTCCCAATATTTTAACTACTGCACGGCTGGTGCTGGTCCCGATTTTTGCCTATTTGGTACTTGGTGTAAAAAACCTGCCGCTTGCAGCGTTTGTTTTTGTACTTTCAGGAATTACTGATGTCGTAGACGGTTACATAGCAAGACATTTTAATATGATCTCAAATTTTGGCAAGGTCTATGATCCCTTTGTTGATAAATTGATGCAGATTACGGCTGTAGTATGCCTGGCAATTGCAGACATTATTCCGGCCTGGATTATTGCCTTTGTCGCAGCAAAAGAACTCACAATGATTGTAATTGGCGGAATTTTGTATTTAAAGAAAATAGTGGTTTCTTCCAACTGGTATGGAAAAGCGACGACAGTTGTGTTTTATACCATTATCTTTATTTTGATTTTATGGAAGTCTGTTACGCCGGCATGGGTAGGCGCGATGCTTTTGATTATCGTCGGAACCATGGTTGCCTCAGCCGTTGCGTATCTTGTGGATGTGATCAAAAATTACGATAAAAAACGAGTATGAGTTGACAAACCGCCTCGCATGGGGCGGTTTTCTGCGGTGAGGAATGATAGAATATGCGAGAAGGAAAAATACAGCGTTTGTTCGGCTTGGTTAAAAATTTAAAATATCGGTTGGTCGGGCAAGGAATTTTCATTGGTGTTGCCGCCGGTCTTGTGGTCTCCTTTTACCGATTTTTGCTGGGTCATGCAGAAGAATTTGCAACTTGGTTTTATACCTTTTTCAGGAATCATCTGTGGCTGAGCTGGGCGATGTTCCTTGCTCTTGCAGGCATTGGCGTTCTGGTCGGTTTTATAACCCGTTGGCAGCCTATGATTAAAGGCAGCGGTATTCCTCAGGTTGAGGGTCAGGTGCTTGGAATCTTTTCTGTTTCGTGGTGGCGGATTCTTGTCGGTAAAATTTTAGGAGGGTTTCTTTCGTTGTTGGCAGGTCTTTCTCTTGGACGAGAAGGTCCATCCATTCAGTTAGGTGCAGCAACAGGGGAAGGCGTATCCAACCTATTGAAGCGAGATGAAAACGAAAAGCGTTATTTGCTGACCTGTGGCGCAAGTGCAGGTCTTGCGGCAGCCTTTAATGCACCGCTTGCCGGCGTGTTGTTTGCACTTGAAGAAGTACATAAGAATTTTTCAATTGAGGTATTACTCTCGACACTTGCATCTGCTGTAACAGCAGATCTAGTCAGCAAATCTTTGTTTGGCATGGACTCGGTGTTTGGCGGAGCTGTATTGACACCCATGCCTTTGACGCATTATATGTTGCTTCCCATACTTGGTATCATTTTAGGCGTTTGTGGGTGGTTTTATAACAAGACACTGCTATTTACTCAGGATTTATATCAAAAAATTCCGTTTTTGAAAGGTCCCTATCTTATGATTCTTCCTTTTTTGGTTGCCGGTATTGTGGGTCTTTGCATGCCGGAAATCCTGGGAGGAGGACACGGAATCATTACCTCCATGCTGGAACATCGCTATACAATTGGATATCTGTCAATTCTGTTGATTTGTAAATTTTTGTTTTCCATGGTTAGCTTCGGCAGCGGTGCCCCCGGCGGTATCTTCTTTCCGTTATTGGTTTTGGGTGCCCTTGTGGGAGGTTTGTTTGGGCAGGTCGCTAGTTCCTGTTTTGGTATAGACAGCGGATTTTATTTAAACTTTATCTTTCTTGGAATGGTTGGAATGTTCACGGGAATCGTTCGTGCGCCTATTACCGGTATGATTTTAATTGTTGAAATGTCAGGCTCATTCAGCCAGCTTCTGGATTTATCTCTGGTAGCAATGTTTGCTTATCTTTCAGCCGATTTGCTTGCATCAGAGCCAATTTATGAATCCCTATTAGAGCGTTTGAAATCAAAGAAAAAATGTCTGTAATTCCTTAGAATTACAGACATTTTCTTTAGATAAAGAAGACCCAGCTATCAAACCATGTCAGTACGGATTCTGCCCAGAATCGAGAAACCGGAACACCCGAGGGGACCGCATAGAACAGAAGAAACAACAACAGACACAGGGCGGTAAAAGCGGAGGAAATATAGCCAAAGTTATGGAATCGCAGTTCCAGATCCTCCATGGCATAAATAACAAATAGAATCATAAATACCATGCTTGCAAAAAAATGATATTGCAAAGCGTAGCGGCTGACCCATACCCAGGGGAGATATTGAGCAAGCAATCCAATTAATAGGAATAAGACCCGCGTATCTCTTTTTCTTATGCCTACGACACAGGAATAACCCAGAGCAGCAATGCTACACCAACTTAAAAGAGGGTTTTGAAAGATGGAGATGCAGCCGATAGTTCCGTCAGGAATGCTGGTGTTCGGTGCTTGATATGCCCACATTGGCTTGTAGACAAAAGGCCAGCTGTACCAGGGTGAAGAATAGGGGTGTGTTCCTGTCAGCGAGGAGTGGTATTGAAACATATATTTTTGATTCTCCCACATAACCTCGAAAACATTGCCGTAGCCATCCACCATAGAGATAGGAAGATAAGAAAGGGTGTAGATGCCAGCGGGAATAACAACAAAAAATGTCAAGCACCAGGGGAAAAGCTTAAGAGCAAATTTCCAAAAGCTTTGTCTGTGTCTTAGAAAACGCAAAACCAGAACTGTAAAAAACTCTATCCCAAGACCTGCGGCGGCATAGACGGCCGTCCACTTGGAGGCACAGCCAAGTCCCATAAAAAGTCCGGACAGACCCAGAGGAATCAGCAATTTCCTCATCGGGACTGATTCCTTTAGGGCATTGCAGGCAAAACGGTACATAAAGTAGTACATACCGATGATAAACAAAACCGGAAAGGAGTCAATGGTTGCAAGCCGTGTTAATGAATAATGCATAAAATCAAAGGCAAAGAGCAGAGTGCCTATGACTGCGTATCTGGTGCGTTTAAACAGATGCTTTAAAAAAAGGTAGAACAAGGGAAGCATGAGAATTCCGGTCAGCGTTCCCATGAACCGCCATCCAAAGGGGGTCATACCAAAGAGAGCAATCCCAATTGCCATAATAAGTTTTCCCAAAGGGGGATGAGTGGTTTCATAATACGGAAGAAAGTTAAGATGCTCAAATGCAGTTCGAGGATGATAAATTTCATCAAAATAGGTACTGTTTTTATAGGTTGGCATATTGGTAACGGTGTTTTGTTCGTCTGTCAATGAGAGTGAGGAAGCTAAGGGAATTAATGTTCCGTTTAAATCGCGAAACCCAACCTCAAACAGCATGTAGTCATGGGATTCTGCAGTCAGGCGGAGATACTTAGCTGTAATGCTTTCCTCCAGCGGTTGCACCTCCCAGTAAAATACGGTTTTTAACTGGCAAACCGGAGAACGAAAGCTATGCCAGGTTTCGCCGTCATCAGAATATGTGAGAAGAAGCCCCGGCTGCTTGCTTACATCGCCGACTCCGCAGTAGTAATCAATCTCGGTAATGGTTTCGGTATTTTTCAGTTCAAGTGTTATGGTCTCTCCTGCCTGAGTCGGTTGATAATAAGTCTGCGGTGCGGTTTTGTCGCCTAAATGGGAATAGGCGACGATAGTATATATCAGCATGATTCCGCTAAGAAACAGAAAATCTCTGGTTGTCATTTTGCTTTGCCTTGGTCCGGATGGATTCCCGCTAAGAAGTTGCTTGCACTGCGGAAAATCAATTTTTGGAAACCGTGGTGTTTTACAGAATACCAAAAGAAAATCTTGCATAATAACCCAGATGCTTATGAAAAACAGAATGACCTCCGCAAGCGCAATCGGAAAGATGATACGGTAATCCGGCGGCAATTGCGTGGTCTGTGCCAGATGCAGAATATAATAAAGGTTACAAAAGCCAATGCCGCTAAAGCCGGAAAAAAGCCAAAGCAGTTTTCTGTTGCCTGAAGCAAGGTATCCAAATAACAAGAACAGAGTTGGAATTAACAGATACCGTTCATGCATCCGAAAGGCAAAGGTGTATAAAAAGCTAAACAAAAAATAACCGCTAATCCAAAGACGCATCTCTTTTTTGGTCTTAAGATAGAGACAGACGGCGCCTACAACGCCAAAGGAAAGAACCATGCTGTGAATCAGGGAATAAAGGAGCTGATGTTCTCCGGTAAGAGGTGCCCAATTCAACCCCAGCAAAGCATAAAAGTTAAAGGCGTTTACGCTAAAGTATGGGTAGGATGCCATGGTGGTTAGATATTTTTCAATCATCCATGCGGGATTAAAAAGATGGATTAAGAGCGCAACCCCGGTCTCTTCCTGCCATGCAGGAGAAAAGGGAAGAATCAGTAGCAAAAAAGAAGCTAACCCTGTAAGCAGACCAAGAAATATTGTTTTTAAATTACGACTGTTCAGCAAAGCCAATAAAACAAGAGGAGCCAGTAGCAATCCCTGAGGCTTGATCAAAACGGCAAGGACATAAAATATCATGCCGGTGCAGTAGCGTTCTTTTGAAAATTGAATGATTGAAAGGACTAGGAAAAACAGAAGGATAGACTCAATCTGTCCCCATACGGCAGAATCATAAAAGAAAACAGGGGAAAGCAAAAAAAAGCCGGCAAGCATACAGGCAGGAACCGGACGGAATCGGTTTTTCCCGTACTGATAAATCAAGACAGCAATGCCCATATCTGCAACCACAGCAGGCAGCTTTAATAAAAAACAGTATCCGTTTTCCGGCAGATGGCAAAGGGATGCAAGTTGTGACAAAAACCCAAGGATATAAAGATAGCCGGGTGGATAGTCGCAAAAGTAGTCAGGAGAATAAAACGCTTGAGCACCCAGCTGTGCTATTCGATTTCCCCATGCTTCCCAACAACCCATGTCAGACGGATATCCCTCGGTAAACCTTGCAATGATGATACGAATCAGAAGAAACGCCAACAACATACAGCCAAACGGCAGAGAGCTTCTGGGTTTTGAGGCAAAAAGGGGAGAGCTTAATGCATGATTAAGCATAGCAGCAAGTATGAAAAAAAGAATTGCAATCATCCATGCAAAGGACATCGATATCACCTCAATTGTACTGATAAAAAAAGTATAGCATACAGAGGAAAAAATAACAAATAAAAAATTTATAATATTTCCCAAAAAGTTCTTGACAAGGAGAAAAATATATGATACTATATTGCGGTAAAGCAGAAGTCATCCGCTTCTCCCCTTAGCCTCAGGCAAAAGGGCAACCTTAATTAGGTCTTATTTCTATGCGAAGCTTGAAATAGGTGCGGAGTGCTTTTGTACTCCGCATTTTTTTGTGGAAACGAGGCAGACGGATGCTTTTATCAGCTTATTTTTGGAGGTGTTTTGCAATAGCTAAGCAAGACTTGATGATTAACGAGGAAATCAAAGACAAGGAAGTTCGTCTGATCGGACCTGATGGTGAGCAGTTGGGTATTGTTGCCAATGCACAGGCGCAGGTCATGGCAGAAGAAAAAAACTTGGATTTGGTTAAGATTGCACCGCAGGCAAAACCGCCCGTTTGCAAGATTATGGACTATGGAAAGCATAAGTTTGAACTTGCAAAGAGGGAGAAGGAAAACCGCAAAAATCAAAAGGTAATCGACTTAAAGGAAGTCCGGTTGACGCCAAACATTGATGACCACGATTTTAACACCAAACTCAATCAAGCGATTAAGTTTTTAAAATCCGGTGCCAAGGTTAAGGTGTCTGTTCGGTTCCGTGGCCGTGAGATTACTCACAGTACATTGGGTCGGGATCTCTTGGAGCGTTTCCGCGATGCGGTTGAAGAAGTTGGCGGCGCAGACAAGGACATCAAACTTGAAGGTCGTAATATGGCTATGATCCTATCACCCAAAAAAGCTTAAATATTGATTTATTAAACGGAAGGAGAGAATACTATGCCGAAAATCAAGACTCACAGAGGTGCGGCGAAGCGCTTTGGTATTACCAAGAGCGGTAAGGTGAAAAGAGGTAAGGCTTTCAGAAGCCACATCCTGAATAAGAAGTCCACCAAGAGAAAGAGACAGTTAAGAAAGGGCGGATATTTGTCCGCAGCAAACGAGGCAACCATCAAGAGCATGATGCCTTATAAATAAGGCGGACAAGGCTTAGCCTTACAGTTTTTGAACAAACCGTGAATTGAGAAAGGAGTTTTATCATGGCAAGAGTAAAAGGCGCAATGAAAACCCGTGCCAGACATAAAAAGATTTTGAAACTTGCAAAGGGTTACAGAGGAGCAAAGAGCAAGCTGTACAAAACTGCAAATCAGGCAGTAATGAAATCCCTGTCCTATGCATATAGAGACAGAAAGGCGAAAAAGAGAGAGTTTAGACAGCTCTGGATTGCCCGTATCAATGCTGCTACCCGTGCAAACGGAATGAGCTATAGTAAGTTCATGAACGGACTGAAACAAAATGGGATTGAAATTAACAGAAAGATGCTGTCAGAGATTGCAATTTCTGATCCCAAAGCATTTACAGAACTGGTTGAAAAGGTTCGTTAAAGAGAGTGAAATAAGGATTCTTCAACGCGAGGAAATTGCAGCATTTGTCTGCAATTTACCTCAATGTTGAGGAATTTCTTTGTTATTTACAAGTTACACAGAGTAGGCATTCGCGCGTTAGCCTTAGGGCTTAAAGTGCCGATTATACAGGGAGTTGATAATCGGACGAAGTACTTTTGTCGCGATGTGGATGCCGCATCCCGCTGTTACACAGAAAATACCTCTTTTGCTGTGATAGCAGGATTAGAAAGGAGAGGTATTTTTATGAGTCAAGCATTTGATCTTTGGTTGGATGGCATCAAGGAATTACTCAAAGCCATTTTACAACCACTGAAAGAGTACTGCGGAATTTTTTCTAATTTTTGGACAGGTCTTGGTGTTGTCGGAGTGATTTTTGCCTTATTTTTAGGATATTCTATCATAAAATATGGCAATCAATTCGGAAAACTCATGGGGCGCTCAAAAACCTTGGTAATATCGGCATTGATGATTGCGCTGAATATTGTTCTGGGGTATTATTCGATATGGTTTAGTTCCTACCTAAGAGTTGGATTTGGATTTGTCACTCAGCCGATTGTTGCTGTGCTATATGGTCCGTTGGTCGCTTGTATGACCGGGATGATACAGGATATTCTTTCTTATCTTCTTAACCCGGTTGGGGGCTATATCCCGGTTTATACCTTATGTGTTGGTATCTCCGGTATGATTTACGGGCTAATGCTGTATCGCAAGCGGCTTACATTTTCCAGAGTGGTCCTTGTTAAAACTATAGTGCTGTTGTTTGCCAACATTCTGCTAAATTCCATTGCGCTTGCTCCCACGGTTGGAAGTGGGTTTATTGGAATTTTGCCTGCCAGAATTATTAAAAATCTGCTGCTTTTACCGATTCAAATAGTTGTTGTCTATCTTGTGCTTAAATTATTAAAGCGCAGCAGAATTTCATAGAAAATTACGGATGATAAGAGGGTGTCATACATATGATGATTCCTATTGTAAGCCGAGATAATAAAACCTTAAAGATGATTCGTTCTTTGCAACGCAAAAAGGGACGAATGGAGAACGGCCTTTACTTTATAGAGGGTGTTCGTATTGTGAAAGAGGCAATTCGTTATCAAGAAAGCGCCATCCAGGCGATTGTTGCCTCGGATTCCTTTGCGCAGAAAAACGAAGCTTTTCTTCGTGCGCTTGACGAAAGCGGAAAAACGATTTATACTGCCAAAGAGAGTCTGTTTCAAGAACTTTGTGATACCGAAGCACCGCAAGGGATTGGTGCGGTACTTACTATGCCCAAAAACACCGGTATTGACTTTGCAAATGCCAAATTTTTACTAATCTTAGACGGTGTATCAGAACCGGGGAATTTAGGCACTATAATTCGTACAGCAGAGGCAGCAGGAGTTGACGGCGTAATATTGATGAAAGGCTGTGCTGATCTTTATAACCCTAAAGTAGTCCGCTCTACCATGGGTTCTTTGTTCCGTGTCCCGTGTATGTACGGCGTGGATATAGAATTGGTGCATGAAATAAAAAATCAAGGATTTTCTCTGATTGCAACCGCACTTAAAAACTCAATTCCTGTCGGTGAGGCAATTGTTCAGGGCAAATGTGCAATTATCATAGGCAGTGAGGCATCCGGGGTTTCTGAGGAGATTCTTAACTTGTCTGATGTATGCGTACACATTCCTATGGAGGGTGAGGTTGAATCCTTAAATGCCGGCGTTGCGGCAGGAATTTGTATGTATTTACTCAAGCCTTAAGGAGGAAGTCTCCATGGATGATGAAAAGAGACTTTTGTATGCCATATGGCTGAATCAATCCTGTGGACACAATCCCAAAACCATTGCTAAGGTGCTTAGCAAATACCATTCACCAGAGGAAGCATTCTTTGCAAATCATTTTGAAGGGGATTTTTGTAAGATTCTTGGTCTTACCCGTGTTTTGAAACTAGACCGAACGCTTAAAAGCGCCCAATGTTTGCTTCGATACTGTAAGGAGAATGATATTCTGATCTTTGACCGTGAGGATACACGCTATCCGGAACAGCTGCGTCATATTTCAATGGCACCCAATTTGCTTTATGCTAAGGGGAATATTCCGGATTTAAACAGAATGCTTGGAGTTGCAATTGTTGGAACCAGAAATGCCAGCAAGGACGGAGAAAAGATGGCGCAGATGCTAAGCTGCAGCCTTTCAGAAAACGGCATTACCATCATTAGCGGTATGGCAAAGGGAATTGATGGTGCTGCACATTGTGGCGCTCTTGAGGCAGGCGGAACAACGCTTGCAGTTTTAGCCGGCGGCGTGGATGTGATTTATCCAACAGCGCATAGCGAGTTATACCGACACATCCTTACACATGGCGGTGTAATTTCTGAGCAACCGCCAGGCGTAAAGGGAAGAGCACAGTTTTATCAGGATCGAAACCGTATTCTGGTTGGGCTATCCCGGGGAACAGTTGTTATCGAGGGCGGAAAGAAAAGTGGTACTGCAATCAGTGCCCGTCTTGCAACCGAAAATAACCGAGACCTTTTTGCGGTTCCGGGAAATCCGGTGAATCCGTCATCAGAGCTACCTAATTCCTTGATACGGGACGGTGCAAAGCAGGTAACCGGTCCGCTCGATGTTTTAGAGGAATATATTACACTATATCCAGAGTGCCTGGAATATGGACTTAGCCTAAGAGGGAAGCCATTAACTGGCAATCTGACGAGTTTGAACCATCCGCTAAAAACCCCTGAAGACCCTGTGCCTAAGACGGTGTTACCTAGCGTAGAGGGACAAAAACATCAGCTTGCACTGATGTTGAAAAACGGAAGTTATCAACAAGAAGAAGTGAGAATTTTACAATACTTAGCCGAGCATATTGGCATGGTATCGTTTGACGAACTGGCAGAGGCCTGTGATATCCATGCCGCAAAATTAAGCAGCATGTTGATTATTCTGCAAATGAAGAAAGCGATTTCACAAAGTGCCGGTGGACAGTATTGTTTTCAGTTTAGTATGTCTGAATGATTAAATTTTAGTTTGGAGGAAGGTAGAATGGCCGAAAAAAAGGCTGCGAAAACCACAGCAAAGAAACTGGTTATTGTGGAGTCTCCCACCAAGGTGGATTCTGTTAAGAAGTATCTGGGCAGCGGCTATACGATTGAAGCCACCATGGGTCATGTGCGTGATCTGCCAAAAAGCCAGTTGGGCGTGGATTTAGAAAATGATTTCAACCCCAAATATATTACTATTCGTGGAAAAGGGGATTTGATTGCCAAGTTAAAAAAGAAGGCAAGTGCAGCATCAAAAGTATATTTGGCAACTGACCCGGACCGTGAAGGAGAAGCCATTTCCTGGCATCTTGCAAATGTATTGGGAATTGACCCGAGCAGCGATTGCCGGATTACCTTTAATGAAGTGACAAAAGATGTGGTCAAAGAGGCGGTCAAAGAGGCAAGGCCTATCAATATGGACCTGGTGGATGCCCAGCAGACCCGACGGGTTCTTGACCGTATTGTAGGTTATCAGATTAGTCCGTTACTCTGGAAGAAAATCAAAAAAGGCTTAAGTGCCGGACGGGTACAATCGGTGGTTGTTCGTCTGATTGTTGACCGCGAACGGGAAATTGATGCATTCCAGCCGGAAGAATACTGGACCATTTCTTTAAAACTAACCAATGACAAGGGTAAACTCCCGTTTGTTGCAAAGTTTTATGGTACCAAGGATGGCAAAAAGATGCCGCTTCCTAATGAAGAGACAGTGAAAAAGGTTGTAGCACATTTAGAGGATGCCAACTATGTTGTGAAATCCGTTGTTCGCAAAGAGACCAAACGCCGGAGCGCTCCGCCTTTTACCACCAGTACCCTGCAGCAGGAGGCATCCAGAAAACTAAACTTTACCTCCCGCCGTACCATGGTTGCGGCACAACAGTTGTATGAAATGGGTTATATTACCTACATGAGAACCGACTCATTGCGTATTTCTGCGGTTGCACAGGCTGAGGCACGAGAGTTTATAGACAAAGAATACGGATCGGTTTTTGTACCCAAATCGCCAAAGGTCTATAGGGCGAAAAAAACTGCTCAGGATGCACACGAAGCCATCCGACCGACTGTTTGCTCCAATACACCTGAAAAGTTCAAAGATAAGCTCAAGCCTGACCTTTATAAGTTATATCGTTTGATTTGGCTTAGATTTATGGCAAGCCAGATGAGTGATGCGGTGCTTGATTCTGTAACCGTGGATATCAGCTGTGGCGATTACATGGCAAGAGCTACCGGCTCAGAAATTAAGTTTGCAGGGTTCATGACCTTGTATGTAGAAGGCAAGGATGAGGAAGAAGAAAAATCCAGAAAGATTCCCAATCTAACTGAGAATCAGGAGCTGCTCCTAAAGGAATTAGATCCCGAGCAGCACTTTACGCAACCGCCGGCAAGATATACCGAGGCATCCTTAGTTAAGACGATGGAAGAAGAGGGAATCGGCAGACCCAGTACCTATGCACCGACTCTTGCGACCATCACAGCACGCGGGTATGTTGCAAGAGACGGCAAAAATCTCTATCCTACAGAACTCGGTTATATTGTTACCGACCTGATGAAAGAGAATTTTGAAGATATTGTTGATGTGGAATTTACTGCCAACATGGAAGATAAAATTGAGATGGTTGCTGATGGTGAAACGGAATGGAAAACCATTATTCGAGATTTTTATGCTCCCTTTGAAAAAACGCTGAAGGAAGCAGAAGAAAAAATCGGAACGATAGAGATTGCAGATGAGGTTTCTGATATAGCTTGTGATAAATGCGGACGCATGATGGTTTATAAACAAGGTAAATTTGGAAAGTTCTTGGCATGCCCCGGATTTCCCGAGTGCAGAAATACCAAAGCAATTACCCAAGAGTTAGATGCGTCCTGTCCCAAGTGCGG
>JAZOWR010000311.1:0-1870 GCA_045659345.1 Ructibacterium sp. | reverse complement strand
GGATGGTGCATCCATTTCCGCTATCCTGACCCCGGCAGACGGTTACAGGCTGGGCGATGTGACCGTGACCATGGGCGGCGAAGTGCTGACAGGGGTATGGGATTCCAGTACCGCAACAGTGACCATTCCGAGCGTCACCGGGGATGTGATTATCTCCTGTGCTGGTGTGGAAAATGTCAATGTGGACACTAGCCCTGTTATTGCTCAGGAAAACATGGCATATCAGACCGCAACTTCCTCCGCTTTACCTACATTGCAAGCACGAACGGGTATGTGCATTACTAAGCCGTATACATTCCCTAGCATGGTCGAAAAGTATAAGGCGCTGGGCATTTACAACGAAGAAACGGGAACTGTAAGCGATGAAAGTTATGGTCCGTATATCACATATTTTGTTCCAAATACAAAATATAACGAGAATGCAGAAGCAAACGGTTATCCCACATCTTCCATCACAAGATATTTCAAATTCGCTTATCTGCAAGACGAAACCATTGTCGCTTTTACGAACAATAGCTCTTATGCCAACAGCGTTCCAGCGCATACATGGTTCGTCCAAAAAGCGTGGAACAATTCTGCTAATACAAACGCAGTTGCGTTCACATTATCCATGGATGATGCAGAAGATAGTTATGCGTATTGGTCGAGGCTTAAGGGTACAAATGTTATCCAAGAGAATGCTATTTTCCCTGACGGCATCCGTGAAGGTGACATTATCTTTGCGGGTAAAAATACCCCGTACTACGGCATGGCTAACATTGACGGTACTCTGCCCGGGCAGACTGCGGCGGCAGAACTGTCCTATGACGATGATGTGGCACAGAATTACGCCGTGGCAACTGCGTCCATTCTGGGCGAAGAAACCGAGACCGACACCAGCACCGCCTATGGTATTTCTTCCAGTCTGGCGGCTGTCATTGACGAGGTGCGAACTGCGTGGATGATGGAATACGGCGGTGATTACCGCAAGATACCGCTGATCCTCACGGCAGACCAGCACGGCAGAATAAATAGCGGTATCTGGAATATGCTTGCGAAAACCCTGTCTTTGCATGATGTTTCTAAGTTCTGCAATTTGGGCGATACCGTGAGCGTGGAATGGTATGACGAAGATACCGCAAAGCCCCTTATTTCCTGCGCTCAGTTGGAAAAATGGTGCGAAAGCATCAAGGCTATTCCGTTCAGCAAGCGGCTGGATGTGTACGGCAACCATGATACATGGTATGGCAACTATGCGGACGAGGGTAACACCGTAGGAACACGATACCCGGCAAACCTGTCCCACCTTGACCAGTATTTCCGCAATATTTACGCACGGCGAAATAATAACAACGGTTGGTTTGTTATCCGTGACGATTATTTCAATGTCAAGTATGTGGTTATCTCTGGTTTTGAGTATGAAGGCACGGTCACATTCCGCATCGGTACAAAGCAGATGCAGTTTATCATTGACGAGTTCGGCAAGGATGACGGCTACGACATTGTGGTTGTGTCCCATGTACCCTTGTACTACAAGTCTGAAGAAATGATATTCCCGACCGGGCATGAATACACCATTGCCGAGGATTACCGTGTTTCTGATGTTGATACGGATGCCCTTTTTGCAGCCAGAAAGAACAAGACCAGCGGAACCGTGACGGACTCTGATGGTGTGGTGCATAACTTCGATTTCTCCGGCTGCACCACGGATGTGCTTTGTGCGCTCCACGGACATACGCATCACGATGCTTATATCTATGTTGGCGGAGGGTTATTGTCCCATAGTCTGGACTGGTTCGATGAAAACACCGTGCATTTCGTTCTGGTTGACCGGGTCAACCGTGTGCTGAATGTCTGGAAGCTGGAGGGCGATGCGTTGACCTATCAGAAC
>JAZOWR010000310.1:0-2826 GCA_045659345.1 Ructibacterium sp. | reverse complement strand
TTTGAACAAGTGCATCTGTGCGGACAATGCCGTCATCTATTTCAGCCTGGATGTCGAATGCTGCATATTCGATAAGGAACAGCAACTGAGTCGCACTGACAGACTGAATGGAAGACATGAACCAGCCCACCTCCCATTCTTGCCGCATCTCTGCGCAGGACAGGAAGGATGCAAAGCCATAGCCCGTGGCAGGATATGCCCCGGCAATGGAAGACAGGAAATATGTCCCCATGGAGAAGCCGCCCTGTGAATCATCCAGGATGTAGGACTTGTCACTTGACTTCTGCAAACATCCCTCATAAGCGGCTAAATAGATCTTGTCTGTCTCTTTCCCCTCGAAAATGAAAGCAGGATGCAGTTTGAATCCTTCCTTCAGGGTGTCAGAAACATAGTATCTTGCCTTTTTCAAAACACCATTGGACACACGCAGAGGAACAACCTTGTAGTAGAATGCCGGTTGCTCAACCATGACCTGCACAGATTCGCCGTTGCTGTTGGTTCCGGTCTCTGTATAGCCGGGATCACCGTAATAGGCCGTTACGGTTCCGGTGTCGGAAATGTTGCATCTGCGCCGACCGCCAAAGGCACGGAATGCGTTGAAGTCTGCACCAGGGGACTTCCCAACGGCGGCAGCAAGTCTTGTGAATTCGCCCGTTTCAAAATCGACCTCGACACCGTAGATGTCGTTCTCTTCAAAGCCAAACAGCTTCATGAATTCTACGACCTTGTTGGAGTTGTTTTGCAGAGCGGCATCAGCCATATCCCAATTTTCGTTTTGGTTGTCGATGTCATAAAAATCATTGTTTCCGGGCTTGTTGAACCCGAAATTCTTGGTTGAATTCATTGTTTATCACCATCCTTTTTGATGTGAAAAGCACCACCCTCGGAAGGATGGTGCTTTGTGTTAATTTGTAGGTATTGCGGTCAGCTCCCCAGCATCGTCCACAGATACGGTATACCTTGTCCCATTCGGGGATTGGAGTACCAAGTATTGCCCAATGCCGCCCTCTAACCGCACAGCATACGCCTCGTAGGTTGTGTCTGCATCGTTAACGGTCATCATATAATCAGCCCTATTAGCATAGGGAATAGCATAATTTCCGGTGCAAGCCAACACAAACCGTACATAAGCAGTACCGTCAATAGCGATTTCGCAATTTCCGTTCGAAGGTGTGATAGATGCACCTCCATTCAGCGGTTGCTTGTCTTTGTCATAGACATAGTAACGAGTTGGAGCACGCAAACGCATTGCGTTATTGTTGAGGTCGTAAAACCGCACAATGTCCCCAAAAGAACACTTCACAAAATTGGTCGTCCAATAATAGGTAGAAGCCTCCTCTTTACCCCCGTTAAGGGTTCCTTCCCAACAGGCATTGGGGTCCAATTTATTCTTGCCGGGGACTTCCGTGGGTGCGGCATTTGCAGCCATCCAATCCCCAACCGCTGTTCCAACTTGTTCTTCTGAAAGATTAACTGCAGGAAACTCAGTAATCTTTTCGTGTTCTCCGTCCGATAGAGACAGAATGTTGCCACCTGTTGCAGCATACTGTGTTACTGTAACTGCTAAAGATGCAATATCCAAAGCACTCGCCTTCGCCAGGGCGTTAGTTAACACTTCGTCAATACTGTTAAAGATTTTATCATTTCCGAAAGCGGTCGGTGCATCGTCTCCACCGCCCAAAGACACGGTATAGATAGGGTCCCCGACCAGAGAGGTATCGGCGGTCAGATCCCACACTTTACAGCCAGTTATATACAATGCCGAAAAGCCTCTGATGAATACAATGTTTTCATGAGCCTTTAACGGATATGTATTATCGTTTTCACGGAATGGGTAAGCCTGGATGGTTATGTTTTTCAGCCGCCATCCTTTTGCCATCAAACCCTGATTATCGAGATAAAGGGGATAAGAGGCCAACATATCGACCACGATATTTTCCAAGTAAATGGAGTTTGCCCAGTCTATTTTACGACCATTCTCATCGACCCGATCGCTCATCAATGTGCGGAATCCGTACTCGGCGAATTGGCGAGTATGATTACTTCCGATAATCACATCCCGGACGATAGTCCCATAGGTGGAGTACGGGAAAAAGTCAAACATTGACACAGGAACCGTATGGTAACTCTCGCAGTCAAGGCGGATATTAGATAAATGGTCGGTAGAGGGATAGGTACTTGTATAAGCCGCCGGATTACTCTTATCGAAATAAAAACCGTCGTATTTGAGTAAGACGCCTTGGAAAGCGTTCATTGCTCTCATATACAGACCGTCAATGATTACTCCAGGAACAGCGTACAACCCATAGCCGTTAACATCGGCTGCATGGCTTTCGATTCTTGCTCCATAGTGCAGATTTTCAGCATTTGTGGGGTAATCTGCCAAATACCGGGAAGGATAGGGCCTCTCCATTTGGATTGTACACGGAATGATGGCGTTAAGCTGACGAGTAACCTTGTATCTTCCGGCCGGGAAGTACACGATGCCGCCATTGTCGAGAGCTGCCTGTATTGCATCGGTGTCGTCATGAATACCGTCACCCACCGCACCGAAAGTCTTGACATTGCTTCTCACTGTCAACTTTTTGACAACAGCCGCCTCAAGTTCTGCCTTGTCTGCATCAGTGTAGTAGTCAACGCCCTTTACGGGAGTATAGCCGGGAGCACCCTTAAACTCCTCTCTTTGCATTGCCTGAGCGAGAGCCTGCATGATAGCTTCCCCTAATTCTGTGGACTCCAACTTATTGGTGTTAAGACCATCGAGCAATCTCTTAATCACAACACCCTGGGCGGCAGAAAGAGGCCGATCTGTTACATTGGTATTTA
>JAZOWR010000309.1:0-3553 GCA_045659345.1 Ructibacterium sp. | reverse complement strand
GCCAAAATCTTCTGCCGGGAAGAAATCATCCTCTGCAACCTCTGCTGGCTTGGTTTCCTTCTTGGCTCCGGCAAAGTAAACATTGTCCGCCACAATCTCGGTCTGGGTAATGGTAACACCATTCTTTTCAAACTTACTTGTCCCCAGGTGTCCCTCAATGATAATCTGGCTTCCTTTGGTAAAATACTTTGCAACAAACTCACCTTTCTTACCCCAGGCAACAACCCGGAGAAAGTTTGTTTGATAGGTTCCGTCCTCTTGTTTGTAGTCACTGTCCACCGCAATGGTAAACGAACAAACCGGCGTTCCGTTCCCCGTATGTCTAACCACTAATTCCTCACAAACTCTTCCGTGTCCAATCCATTTGTTTAACATTTTCTTTTCCTCCTTTTAATTGTGATTTTATCTTCCTTCCTCGTTAAATCTCATAAGGCAGAACAATCCAACCGTCATACCTAAATCATCTTTTGCAACAACTGAAAATTTATCTTTACTTGTAAACAAGTGATATTTTTCAAACAGTTTTACAACTTGTTCTTTTGCATATACGGTACAATTTTTGCCTTGAAGTTTGGCAATAGTAAAACCTCTGTCAACAAATCGGTTTCTTGTTATAAAAATTTCTTCATCCGCTTCGTTTGTATGTATAAATTTCGCAATCTCGTCTTTTGTTGGTATTTTGTTTAAATCAAAAATACATTCTTTTTCAAACAGCACAAACGCCACAAATCCATCCGTTGTAATCATTACTTCATCATCATTTATTTTTGCTTTACACAATCTTGTGTTGCTTTCTAATATAGCCTTGCAAATTTTCATTTGAATTTGTTTTTTATTCATTTTCATATCTCCTTTTTATAAAATAATTTTTCTTCGTCCCATTCGGGATATTTACTTTTTAAATAATCTTTGAAAAACTCGCCCATTTTCGCCCGGTTGTCCGACTGGTCATATAACAAATGACACGGCCAGCAAAGGGTTAAGATGTTTTCCTCAATACCAAGACCACCCTGGGAACGGGGTATATAATGTGCGTTGGGTTCGCCACGTTTTGCACACCATATACACGCCCCACCGTCCCGTTCATAAACTGCCTCTTTTACCTCTAGGGGTATTTCCAATGCTTTGGTCCGTTGCGACTTACTCATTGTCCCCACTCCTGCAAGAGCAATGTTTTTTCCCTCTCACTTATAACCTCGATGTCAAGGGCTTTTGCCTCGTCAATGATTCCGTCAAGCAAGATGCTCATTTCCCGGGTGTCATACTGGGAAGAACCTTTAAAAACCTTGTAATGGGTAAATTCTTTCCCCTTCACATATCCCTTGCCGAAATCTTCGTAATATTTGAAATAACCCTTTACATCAACAACCGACAAAACGGAAATAATATCACTCTGTCCGTACCGCTTCAGCATTTCAACATATACGCTGTCTTTGTCCGTCCTCAATACATTGGCTATTTCGGTGCAGAGTTTCCAGCATAGGGCGTTTGCATCGTTGCTCCGCTTCTTCCGTTTCCGTTCTATCTCATAATTGCCATCCTTGAAGTTATAAGCAAACCGCCGTATTTCTGCAAAGTCGGGAGATTTTAGAATCAACTCATCCCCCGCTATTCTTGCCGCCGTTATTTGCATCAAAAATCATCCTCCACTTTGTCAACACTTTCCTCTATACAGTCAAGGCAGAGTTCCTCATCATCAAAATAATAGAGTTGATCTGTGGTTCCGCATTTGTCGCAGTAATGGACCGGAACCCGCTTTGCTCCACAATGGTTGCATCCCATCGCACAACCAACACATTCATTCTCATACCGGAGCATCAATGCCCACCTCCTTTGGCACAAACAAGGTACAGAGTTTTTTTGTGGCATATGAACTCTCCCGTCTTGGTTAAGGTGCAACGTCCTTTTCCTTCAAAGTAACACTTGGAAGCCTGGGCACTCTGGGAGTTGTTCTCCGGCTCTTGGTTCTTTTGTTCCCTTCGCCTTCTTAACTGTCGCATCGTCTATGCCTCCAATCTGTATCTTGAATAACTGATTTTTTCGCCGTACCGGTTCTTTGCTGTTTCGGTGGTTCCTACTATCGGCACACCGGCTTTCCGGAGTTCACTCACTCTGGATGCAAGCCTCATACATCCGAACTCCCGCAGGGCATCCAACTGGGTAATACTCCCCTTCTCTTCTATGTACTTGACAATTCTCTCGCATTGTGTCATTGTGTGCCCTCCTTCTCTTTTTGGGCTTGCTTGATCTGTTTCGCCTTCAAGGTACGAATAGCGGATGCAAACTGCTCATTTGTCAAGTGATACGCATCTTCTACGCCGTATGCTCCCAGAATGGCAGAATGTTTGGTATTGGTTGCCTCTGCCAGATAGAAGAGTTCCCCGACCTTTTCCGGTGTGATTTCCGGGTTTCTTTTTGTGTCCTCCGGTTCCTCATTTTTCTTGGTGGCTGCCGGTTTCTTTTCTTGTTTATCCTTCCAGGTATAGGCAACCTTGCCGGTGGTTTGGTTCACAATGGCAAGTCCGGTGATTCGCTTCCCATCCTCGGAATATTCGATGCTATCAACAATGAACTTGTCAAAACACTTGTGCACTACTTTGCCTGCACCCATGCCCTTCTTAATATCGCAGTTCGCCGCCGGTATCCAGATAAAGGGCGATGTGTAGAGTTCTCTGCCGATTCCCCACTTAAATCCGGCTCTCTTGAAAGCGTCCGATGCTTCGCCCTTCTTTTCGTTGCCTTCTTCATCTTCCCGGCTCTCAATTCCGCAGTCCCACTTTGTAACATTCCGGGTACCGTCTACCAAAACGGAAATTCCACAATACAAATTCCCCTTGATTTCGGAATAATGACATTCCCAGTTTTCCGGGCCGACTGTTTCATCCAACAAGTCCATATCCGTCCGGGCTGTCTTATATAACAGAGCGACAAGCCCGTTTTCCTTTACCATCTTGACCTTGACTTCGATTTCATCCTTTGTTAAGGGTCTAAATTTAATCATTGTTTTTTCTCCTTTTCTTTAATTCAGTTGTAGATTGTTGTTATCTTGTAATACCACCCCGGGTATAGTT
The DNA here is from genome assembly GCA_045659345.1 of Ructibacterium sp. GTDB lineage: Bacteria > Bacillota > Clostridia > Monoglobales > Monoglobaceae > Ructibacterium. Next base: position 482 of record JAZOWR010000309.1, on the reverse strand, counting down.
TTGCCATCTTGCAAGAGTTTCTTGACCGCTGCCTTTTCTACTTCCGGCATCTTATAACGAAGGCAATCGTCAAAGTCATGTTTCTGCAACCAATGCACCGCATCCAATTGGTCTGTTATCTCTACGCTCTGGCTCTTGATAAATCGCAAATCCACCCTGGCTGTTTCAAAGGCTTGTCCCTGCAATGCGAAGATAAGATAATTCTTCAGCCGTTCCGCTTCTGCCTTCTTGGATTTCATCCGCTTATTAAGGGAATCAACTTCCGCCTTGATGCTGTCTGCCTCTGCCAGAAGGTTCTTTATGTATAAAGCCACGCCTTCCAGTTTTTCCTCCCTTGCAATGTTGAGTTCCGCCAGCCGTTCCACATCGGTTATCTCCCCGGTTTCTGTGTCGATGCATTCAAGAATGGCTCTGTCAATTTCATATAATTTCATTATTATTAAAGAAAGTAGTGATACTATGGATTTCAAAACAGACATCGG
>JAZOWR010000308.1:0-3962 GCA_045659345.1 Ructibacterium sp. | reverse complement strand
ATTCCACTTTGGATTGTCCTCAAATAAAATTTTTGCCTTTTGCGTCTTTCAGGAATCCGAATTCATCCCGGACTCTTATCCAGTTTCCGTCTGCTACAACGGGTTTTTGCTTTCTGTAATCAAATTCAATACCCGAGTCCTCAACCTTATCTCGTTCAGGGTAGAAATGAGTATCAGGTTCAAATCGCCTGTTATCGCCCTGCGTATATACATAGAAAAATCTTGACTCATCCATGCAATTTCGCACAATGTACTTATGCAAAGCAACCGCAAAATCAAAACTTGCATGGAGATCATCAAGGCCAAGCGTATCGCAGTAGGAAAATACGTCTGAACCAAACATGTGCTGCGCCAAAAATGCCATAGGCTTTACATATTCGGGCGTGTGAACCTTATAGTATTTTACGATTTCCGGGTATCCTCTGGATGAACAATCAGTATAATAACATTCTGTAAACAGAAATTCCGCAAGACTCACAAACCCGCTGAAATCAGAAATTCTGTCAAAGCGACTGTCATACTCCGAGGGTTTAAAATCCAGATAATATCTTTTTCTTGCCTTGTTGTCTCTATTTAAACAATACATGTACTTTTCGTACCAAAGTCTTATATTCGCAAAAAGTTTCTCACCTTTAGACTCATTTAAATATTGAAATTTCATGCCGCCCTCTATACCACATCCGAAACAATCCAAAGCCTGTCCTCCGTATCTTCATCGGAATTCAGAAGTTCTTTTAAAGTAAATTCGTCTCCCGTTTCAACATCATGAAGCAAAAGATTCTTGGCATAGCCGGAATAGGTTATCCCTGATTCATCACTTATAATAATGACCTTTATCAAATTCGGCCTGCGAATGGCATTTCTTACTTCTTCTGCATCATCGCCTTTTGAAAACTGCTTAAAATCACCGTTCTTGTACCAGATTTTAATTGCGGTTTCGTCGGCACAGTTAAATTCATCATTCCAAAAGTAATCTATTTTGATTTCATCGATTATCCATTTAATAGAGTCCTTCCAGAACATCTGCCCGTTTCTTAGACATATTTCTTTGCTGCTTTCAAGCAAAAATTTGAATTTCATGTGCGTTTATCCTCACCAAATTTCAATTCCGGAAGGCAGCAGTAAATGTCCTTCCTCTGTGTATCGCGGAATGTGATTTGCCGTGTTCTGCACATCTGCTTTTTCCACAAGCTCAAAGGTTCTCTGAACTGAGCCGTTGTAGTGTGTATCGTTAACAATCAGGTCTTTATTGACCTTTCCTGCCGCTTGAGCATCGGTAACAGTGCCGTCTATCACATCGGTAAACCGGAACTTGCTCAGAACCGTTGTTCTTTCGCCCTGAATAATCTGTTCTTCCGGACTGTCCTTGTCAAATTTTCTTTTAAGAGCAAGGTTCAGAAGTTCCCAGTTCGCATTAACCGGTATATCCCAGTTAATGGAGTTTGTTCGGGGTATCTGAACGCCTTGATCAAGCGTTTTTTCCACATCGGGTTCTCTGGGCATTACGGGTTATTCTCCTCTTGCTATGCGTAATTAACGCCATTAGAATAATACTCAGTTCCGTCTATAATATCATTGACCCACATTTCTCCGTCACTGCCTATTCTCAGGTCTTTTTCAACTTCGTAAAATCTGTCTCCGACCTCAATAGTCCTTGGCGTAAACGAATAGGTTTTAACAACTTCAACGAAAACGCCGTCTTTGTCTGCTTCAATTCTTGCGTCAAAGCCGTGTCTGTACCCCAGACCGTTCTTGAAAGATAATATCCACCCGATTCTTTTCTGAATGTTAACTTTTTCATTAAGAGTTTTGAATTTCATTTTTGCTCCCTATATCCTGAAACTATGGATTGTTTGTTTTTGCCTGTTTCTCATCGCAGCACTCACAGCACTTCGGCTTCAGTTTCGGGTAAACGTTCCATTCCCGGCGTTTTTCCTCCGTAAGACCTTCCCGCTGTATTTCAAGCCAGTCAAATTTGAAGTCTGCGCTGAATGTATTTATAACAGAACTGTCCGTGGAACTCAGGGAAACATCCCCTATGCTTTCCAGAATGCAGTCCTTGAAAAATTCCGTAAACAGCAGCTTGCCTTTGTTGTTATATACCTGCACATAAAAATCGTACTCTATCTGAGCATAGGTGCCGTTAATCAGAGCCTTTGAATCCACGATGTTTTTGAAAAACATATCGTAAATCTTGAAATCTTCGTCTATCAGGACGTTAAAGCTCAGAGACCCGTAGCTGTGTCCTGTGGCAGCCAGATACTTCGACAGAGCAAATGTCCGAGCTTCCGCAAGTTCAAGACTGATTCCCGGAAGGCTTACATCCTGAATATAGAATTCCATTCCCGGTATCTGCGGGCATCCTGCTATGAAGTTTGTTTTCTGAGAAAAATTCAGAGAAGTATCTATGACCATATGCTCTCGCTGTTTGCCTGAAAATGTTACTCGTTTAACACTTTTATAACTATTTATACTTTTAAAAATTTAAAAGTTGACAATTTACGGTTTGCATAGTAAAATTCTGCGAATAATAATACCAAAGACTCATTATCCCGGAGGAATGATGAAGCATAACTACACTAACGAACTTGAACTGAAATCCCTGATAATCAGGATTCAGACGGCCAGAAAGGCAAACGGAACTTTCGGCTCAAGCAAAACCATAACTGACGACAGCGAGAAGTCTGTTTCCGAAAACCGCAAAATTAACAAGTACATCGAATGGTTTATTGCCATACAGAAAATGCCGGGAACCGCAAAAACAAAAAAGATTTCCGAACATCTGAGAAACATCGTAATTGCAAAGTCCGAAGTTACCCCCGTAGACCATAAAAACTATGAAAAGTTCGGAGAAATCATCATGGAAATGGTCAGGCACATTCTGACCAAGCAGCAGTTCCGGGGCTATACGTATTATGACGATTTCATGTCGGACAGCGTTTATAAGATACTGAAATACCTTGATAACTTCGATCATAAGATAGTCAGCAGAAGAACAGGCGAACCTGTAAAGGCATTCGCCTATGTGTCACAGATTATCCAGAACTCAATCATTTTCGTCATCACAAGGAACAAGAAGGAGCAGGACTTCATCAAGTCTGTGATCGACAAGTTCAAGAATGACGGAGACCTTCTGGAATCATGGGAAACCGAAAAGGAGAAGATCAGTCATAAAGAAGTTCATATAACCAGCAGGAACATCATTCAGAGAATGAATGAAATCATTGAAAACGAAAAACTTTATCTCAAAAATATAAATAATTTTTTAACCTTTGTCTGCGATGACATTGATAATCTGGATATCGATGAACTTTCGGCCATTGAAAGCATCAAAAGAGGATGCAAGAACGTTAAGTTCTGTTCATCGGAACAGGCTTTGAAGGCCGAATCGCAGGATACAGAGAACACGGAGGATTAAAATTGAAAATCTGCGGAATCACCGAAACCGACCGGTACTATGCCAGAGTCGTTAATGACGTTTTGAATTTTGTTTTATCCGAAAAATCCAAGAACTACGCCATGTCTCTGGTGGACATCATAACCTCGTACTGCTTCAAGAACGACCTCGAGCCTGAGCTTGTGGGAGACGCCATCTCTCAGGACTTTTACTTCAAGCGTCTTATCGAACAGGATCTGAAAGCAAAGACTATTCAGGACTGGTAAGATCCTTAAAATATGACGGGTATCACATTTTTAAAAAAGAATTATAAATAACTGTGATGCCCTTCATATTTTTAACAAAAAGGAGATCTACAATGAGAAGATTATTCAGCAAAAAAGTTAAGAAAGCAATGGTGTATGCTCCTGTAACAAGGAAGTACTACTTTAACTACGTTTGTAATCATACTGATTTTTTCTAATTAGGAAATAAGCATGCCCGAGTCCCTGAAATATCTGAAGCAAAGCGAGATTAAAGCAGTCAAAGCCGAGATTCTGGAAAAGCAGGGATTCCGATGCGCCAT
>JAZOWR010000307.1:0-4774 GCA_045659345.1 Ructibacterium sp. | reverse complement strand
CGTGGTCTTAACCACAGCATCGAGCTTTAAAATTATTGAAGTAAAGACCAACAAAAAAGGTGAGTTTGTTTCTGCAAAACAGGCACAGCCGACCTGTATTGTTGCAGAAAACGATTGCCCCGGTGCAGGTTCTGATGTTGTTACTTATAACCGTGGCGGTGGTGTTGCAATCTTCGTATTTAATTAAGGAGGAGTGAGTCATGATAAAGAGATTTCTTTGTTTATTTCTTGCGGTTGTTATGCTTGCAGGTGTAGTGCCGGTCTTTGCAGCGCCTTCCTACGAGATTACTTATAGCACGGTTCTTTCCAATCCCCTGTTGAAGGATATTATGGAGGCAGGAAACACATATGAAAAAAACGATGCGTTGATTTATCCTCCGGATACCCATCCCAGAATTTACCTCAATGAGGAATATATTAACTTTATTCTGGAGCACAAGGAGACTCAGACCTACAAAGAGAATTTTGAGTATCTTTTAGGTCTGGCAAACAAAGAACTTCCGCCTCAGCCGGAGTTTATCAGCACCAAAGTTGAAGACCAGCTGGTAGCGCGTGCTATGATGTATGCTTTTGGTCAGGTTTCCAAAAGCCATGCCAAGGAAACAATACGGTATACCATAGAGTATATGGATAACCCCAAAACCGACAAAACCGGTACCATCAATATATACAAGGCATTTGGTTTTGCTATGCGTGCAGCTTCGTTTGTTTATGACTGGTGTTATTCTGCTATGACCGAGGCAGAAAAGGAACAATTGGCAGAGAGTATCCACAGAGAGATGTATCGTAAGGAACAACCTTTTAGACCGGATAATCCTGAAAAATGGACAGCAATCGGCGGTAAAACGGTAGGTTATCCGATGCATTACATGTCTGTTGCGGCAGTTGCGATTTATGAAAGATACCCCGAAGTTTATGACACTCTTATGGCGCATATTCAAGGCGAGATGGCAGAGATTGTAAGGATTTTCGATCAGCAAGGAGCACTCACTGACGGTACGATTGCTTATGCCCGTGAAGGCTATGCCCTCTATACGGCGTTGTTGTTTGACCGTATGGGATACCCCAATTTTTACGGTGATCTGACAAAGGTTGGATATAAGATGCTGTATTCCAGACTTCCCTATGGCGGTATCTTCAAGCAGGGCGATGAATATCTCCAGAACGAATATAAAAACTTAGGTGAATATGTCGACGGCGTTAACCATGATAAGATAGTGTCAATGCTTAGTGTGCTCTATGACGAGCCGTATTTAAGATATCACTATTTGAAGGAAAATTCCGCTGTAAAAGACTGGGAAGGCATGTTGATCACTGAAAAACATGTTCCGACCAAGCTCCCCGATGATTTGCCATTGGCATATTTTATTGATGAACCAAAGAGTGAGATCATGGCAAGAACCTCTTGGCAGGACGGCATGGATTCTCCGGCGGTATCCGCGCTGATGAGTATTCATAACCGAAGAACCGGTGACCATGACCACGCTAACATTGGTGACTTCCAGCTATATTATAAAGGTCCCCTTACCATGCCTGCAGGTTTGTATTCAGGTACCGGCGGTGCGTGGGGAGGACCCCACTGGGAAAACTATTACAGTAGATCCGTATCCTCCAACTGTATGCTCGTTTATGACCCCAGTGAGATTTATATTATGGGTAAAAGCCCGGTTGAGGGTAACGACGGCGGTCAGTTGATGGTTACCCCTTGGGACGGCTCTAATGTTATCGACGGCCTTGAGGAACAGATGTCTGATGATAACCACTGGGCGATTACCGAGGCACACTACATCGGCCCGAACGAGATTACACCCGCGTTCTCCTATATCAAGGGTGATATTACCAATTCGTATTCCCAACACAAAATGCAAAACTACAAGCGCGGCATGGTCTTCATGGATACCTTTAATCAGACCTATCCGGGTGTCATGGTGGTCTATGACCGCGTGGCAGCGACCAGTGATAAGTATGACAAAAAATGGTTACTCCAGAGTGTAACAGAGCCGGTAGTAGAAGAGAACAAAATTACCATTGTCAACAACCAAGAGGGTTGTAATGGTAAGTTGGTAAATACGACCCTGTTCCCGGAAGCGGTAGATATTACCAAGGTTGGCGAAGTAGGTAAATACATGGTTAACGGTACCGAGTATTTTGCAACCAATGACATGTCCGATCTTTACAGGGGTGGTATCCGTCTGGAGGTTTCTCCCCAGAAAGAGGAAAAGGTTGATGTCTTCCTGAATGCAATGTATGTTACCGATGCAGACGGCAATGCGCCGGAGCTTCCCATGATTAAAGAAGAAACCGAAAAGTTCGTTGGTGTAACTACCCTTGACAGAACCGTTCTGTTCTCTAAGGATACCGAGAAGGTGAATGAAGAGTTCAAATTTACCGTACGCGATAACGGCTATGAGAACATGCTTTGCTTTATTACTGATATAGCACCGGGCATATGGTGTATCGAAGGCAAGGATGGAAAAACCTTCATCAATGCGGACAAAGACGGATATTCTTTGACCTTTAATGCAAAACCGGGTGAATACAAAATCTATCCGGCAGAGGATGCAGAGGCACAAGAATTCTCCTTCCCCGAAATGCCCAAAGAGAAAATCGGTGACTTTGGCTTGAAGCTGGATTACACCTACAGTTATGTAAAGAACCCCAACAAGTTGGTAGATGGTGTTCCCTACATTGCAATTGCAGATTATCTGGAGAGATACTTTGGTGCAACCACTCAGCAAGACGGAGATATCCTTACCATAACAACAGCGGGAGGCGCAAAAGTTATCTTAACAGCCGGCCAAAAGGATTATGACTATGTGACCACCATGAGCAGCCAGAAGCGAACCATGACAGAAGGTGCACCGTTTATGGAAAATGGTGTGATGTATGCAACCTTAAAAGGTCTTGACGCAAGTGTCGGGATTGGTAATGTGAGTTTTGAGGCTCATGTTCCTGCCCTTTACCTGACCAAGGGTGAGACTGTGGATGAAAACAGAGTGATCTGGCCGCAATCCATTACAGCAAGCTCAAGCATTGAAGGTGAGCCGGTTGATTATCTGCTGGACCGTAACCTGAAAACCAAATACTCAACCAATGCGCGTGACGGCGAATGGATAACCTATGACCTTGGCGAAAGCAAGGAAATTACAGAGGTTCAGATTGCTTGGGTCAACGGTCAAAAGAGACATTGGAAGTTTGATATTCTGGTTTCTGATGACAATGTCACCTATACCGAGGCCATTATGGGTGCAAGAACCGAAGGCGTGACCGCAGCCCTTGAGCCGTGGAAACTCCCGGCGGGCACCAAAGCAAGATATGTACGAATCGTGGGACACGGTGAAGAGGTAACCAATACCTTGAACTTCTCACCCACTGAGATTATCATTATGAAGTAGAGGTGTATATGATGAAAAAATTAGTATGTTTGATACTGGCAATGCTTATCGCATTGCCGGTATTCCCCGCATTTGCGGAGAATGTATCCACCTTAGTGGTGGAAGAACCATCCAGTGTGAATCTTGAACTGCCCCTCTCCCTGACCTTGACAGTGGGAAATGGTTTTGAAGATGCAGAAGTTTACATTGATGATACTAAGGTAGATGCCTTTGCATCTACCGGCGCAGCATCCTATGCGCGCTCCATCGATTTGTCCTGCATGACCTATCTGGGAGATGCGACTGTTAAGGTTCTGGCGAACTATGCAGACGGCACAGAAACCTTAACACAGCCGATTACCATGATCAAAATGCAACCGGAACCCAGCAATGTATTTCCGGTAGAGGATTTTTCCGGCTTTGACGGAACCGCTGCGACCATGCCTTATGTTACCAGTACCAATGCAAATGGTAAATACCTAGTCTACGAAGATGGAACCAACAAGGCGATGGAGATTTTAATGTCCAGCACATCCTCTTACCTCTTCCGTAAGACCAGTGTGGGAGTTGACCCAGGTGCTATCATTACGCTGGAATTTGATATGATGTTTGATAATCATACTGAAAATCCCCCGGCAAACGAAATCCCCAATGGTCGTTTTATTCTGGAGCTGCGTGACTATGGTCCGGATAAAAACGGCTACCCCTATAACGGAGATAAAACAAAATCGAGTATTACCATGGTTGGTAAGAGTCAAAAAGGTGTTTTCTGTCAGGGTGAAGAGGGAAGCCTGTCCACCCAATTGTATACCCAACAATGGTACAATGTTCGCCTAGTCATTAATAGCATCGGCAAAGGTGTGCAGGTTTATCTGAAAAAACAAGGAGAAACCGAGTGGGTACAGCAGGCTAATCTGCCCAACTACAAATTTGTTGGTTTGAAAGAATTCCGTTTCACCAACTACGGAACAAACGGAAACGACAGTATTATTTATGATAATATTAAGCTGACTCAGCAAAGAGAAGCTGATGTTTGGTATGCAAAAGCCACCTATGCAGATGCGAATGGTCAGGTATCTGCGCTCCCGATTTCTGGTGGTAGAATCGACTTAAACTTCTCCAGAAACATGGGCGAGATTCCGGATGGAACAGTTACATTAACCAACGAAAACGGTGAGGAAATTCCCTTTACCGGTTCGTACAATGCCGAAACATTTGTCTATACCATGACTCCGACGGTAACTCTGCGCTCTAATACGGAATATCAGTTGCAGGTAGTAAGCGGAACCAAGGCGGCGGATCAATCGGTGGCACTTAGCGAACTGCCGATAGTGATTAAGACAAAAAAGAATCCGGTCCATGTGATTTCTGCCAGCGCAAATGCAGATGTAGTAGAAGTA
>JAZOWR010000306.1:0-3514 GCA_045659345.1 Ructibacterium sp. | reverse complement strand
CCTCGTCATTGCGATAGGTGTATATTATGTTGTTATCTTTACTTTCGCGAAACCACGATACCACCTTGTCAATCATTTCATTTGCCTTTGGCGGATGGCAGTCTTTAATGCTTTTGCCCGTCAAATCCTTATGATAACGCTTTATCGCTGACGGATTCATGTACACAATGGTATCGTCTATATCACAAACAACCACAGGTGCTGTGTCTTGGTCTAATACGCTTTTGAAAAGTTTATATAATTTCATTTTTATCCTCGCTTATTTCACATTATGTTTTAATAATTATACTATGTTTTCCTCAAAATTTCAATAATCACCCAATAAAACCTCATCTAGCATTCTTCTAGCGGAAATGGTTAGAAAAGAGGGTAAAAGTGGCAATTTCGGATTTCGTGCACAGGAAAGGCTTTGAAGGACTTTGTCCCTCAAAGCCTTGATTTTGTGGTGCTTTTATCGACATCTGATTTTCTATAATTTCTGTTTATTGGTTCTATCCTACATCTCTCCAGATTGTTCCAGATAGCTCTTAATGATGGTGATGGTGGTGGTGATGCTCCTGCATCAATTGGTCCGTGCGGCATTGCTCCTCATGGCAAAATTCCTCCTCCGACTCCAGCTCCAGCGTTACATGTCCAATGCCATGCTCCAGCAATTCTTCACGGATTCTCTCTTTGATTGCATGCGGTTCGCCATCGGCCACAATATGCATGGTTGCGTAGTTGTTATTGCCGTCAAGGCTCCAGACATGCAAATGGTGTACATCCAGAACCCCCGGAATGGTGCCCACATGCTCTTTGAGTTCCTGTACGCTGATACCCTTGGGAATTTTCTCAAGAAACAGCTCCATGACCTGCTTAAGATTTCTGACAGCATGAACCAGAATAAAAGCGGCTACCCCCATAGACATGATAGCGTCTAACCAGATAAATCCCGTCAATTTCATTACCACGGCACCAAGAAGCACTACGATCCATCCAAGAACATCCTCAAGCATATGAAGATTAACAGCCCTCTGGTTCAGTGAATCTCCATCTCGGGTAAAAAATACCGCCGCGCCGTTAACTATCACTCCAATAATTGCAAAGAAAATCATCCCGTCATAATGAATCGGCATAGGTGCGCTCAGTCGACTGATTGCATTGGCAATGACAGCCAATGACCCCAAAAACAGAATGCAGGTGGTGCTCAAACCGCCTACTAAGGAAAATCTGACATATCCATAGGTATAAATTTCATCCGGTTGTTTTCTGCTCTTTTTTTCCAGCAAATAAGCTATTCCAATGCTGACCGCATCCCCGATATCATGAATCGCATCAGAAACAATAGCAACACTGCCGGTAACGATTCCCCCGAAAAATTCAAAGACGGAAAACGCCAGATTCAAAAGAAACGCAATCAAAATATTCTTTTCTGTTTTCATACTTCCTCCTATTGACATTTGGGACACTTTCCCGTATAATTTGTTTCATACTGAACACCTTGTTTATTATTGTATGCAAGGCAGGAGAAAAAATCAACATATGACTGTTGATTTTCGTTCGATACCGAACAATCTGTATCATTTGTATGGAGGAGATGTATGGACAGACGCCAACGAAAAACCAGGGATGCCATTTTTCAGGCATTTATATCTCTGCTCGAAAAAAAGCAATTTAACCAGATCACCGTAGGACAAATCATTGATACTGCCAATGTAGGAAGAGCTACTTTTTATGCACACTTTGAGACCAAGGATTATCTGTTAAAGGAACTCTGCGAGGAATTGTTTAATCATATATTTGAATCCGCCACCGGCGCCAAGACCGCTCGTTCCCATCTGTTTGACTGCGATGCACCGAACTCGGTTTTTCTCCATTTGCTGCAGCATCTTAAAGTAAACGACAACCAATTTTTAAAACTGTTCTCCGGCAGGAACAACGAGTTGTTTTTGGGATATTTTAAAGAAAATATAAAGACATTGGTTGAGCTGTTTGATATAAAAAAGCCGGACATTTTGCCTGAAGATTTTTGGATTAATTATATCTCTTCTACCTTGGTAGAAACCGTGAAATGGTGGATTGAACATGATATGCAGCAATCCCCCGAGCAGATTGCCGAATATTTTCTTCATGCCATTTCATAAAAAAGACCTAGTCAGAAGGCAAATGCGTTAAAAACGGAAAAGCCTGCGACATACCTTAGTGTATTACCTAAACCAAAAGGGACTGAACAAAAGTTCAGTCTCTTTTGTTACATCTACCCAATGAGAAAAAGGAGGAGGGAGAACCGTCCCCTATCCTCCTCCCCTGTCCTCCTTTTGTTTATTCCAGTTTGAGTATGATGACCGTCATATCGTCATCTGCTTCTCCGCCTTTTAGGGCGATGGCTTTCTCCATCAATCGGTCTGCCAGTTCTTGCGGGGGCATCTTGGGGTCGGCTTTCTCCAGGCTATGTCGAATCCAACCTTCTTTTCCGTGTTTCAGCTCCATTCCGTCACTGACCATGACCACCATATCTCCCTTGTTTAATCTGTGTATAAAACGCTCGATCTCTACCTGCGAGATGATTCCTACCGGAAGGGATGCACTGCGAATGGTTTCTATTCTTCTGCCGCGCTTAATGTAGCTTGGCTCAGCTCCGTTTTTAATAAATTCCGCCTCGCCTGTATTTAGGTCTATCATACACATATCTACCGTTGCAAAGGCATCGTTTGCAGACTTCATTACCATAACAGAATTAATCAGCTTTACTGCCACAGTTTTGTCAAACCCTGCCTCCATAAAATTTTCCAACAAGGTAATAATTGCACCACTTTCTCGGCTTGCTCTATGTCCATTTCCCATGCCATCACTTAATGTAGCTAAAAATTTACCGCCCTGCAGATGATGCAAAATATGAGAATCTCCATTCTCCTCCAGCCTGCATGTGCTGGCACAACCAGTTGCCATTCGAAATCCGGGGGATTCATAAAACTGCATTCGAATCACATCTTCTGTATCACAAACTATGTCCCTAGCCGGCAAAAACCCAATGCCCAGCACACCTTTTAATACCCCGCAAATGTCCCGCCTTGTCTCTTCGTCTGCAGTACATTTTGTTGCAATTTGCACCTTTCTGCCTGCGTCCTTAGGTTGCATCACCCAGACTTGCTCTGCTGCGATGCCTCGGCTTATCAGTCGGGAATGGATCTCTTCTGCTACCAAGCTGTCAAACACACAGGTGTCGGCAACCTCATCTGAAATTCGACGGAGTGTTTCTGCTACGCCTAAAAACTGCTGACCTACCAACTCGCGATTTTCACAGAGCTTGCTTTTCCAGACCTGATTGATTTTATAAACCTCAAACAACCGATTTAGCTCTCTAGTAAGCGACTCCTGACGAAGACACCGTCCGGCAAAATATTCGCCTGCATCCTCCGCTTCCAGCACCCCTTTTCGCTCCAATATTTCCAAAAACCGAAACATTGTCTTATAAGTAGCATTAAAATTTTTTTGCCAGCAGTCCCGCACTCGGCTGCATGAACTGCAAACCCGC
>JAZOWR010000305.1:0-12001 GCA_045659345.1 Ructibacterium sp. | reverse complement strand
ATTGTAACCGCAAAATACTGGCAACAGGTACAAGAAGACAAGCTTCATATGTCCGTTTCCGACTCTGGCTGGGCAAAGTTTGGCTGGGGCAAGATTTACGGACAATGGATTTGCGGCGCAACCATCTTTGCCTATGACATGGACAAGTTTATCCCCTTAAATCTGCTTTCCAAAATCTGCAAGTATCAGGTGACCACCTTCTGCGCACCGCCTACCATGTTCCGCTTTATGCTGCAGGAGGATTTGTCTAAGTTTGATTTAAGCTGCATCAGGCATTGCTGTACCGCGGGCGAGCCCTTAAACCCTGAGGTCTATAATCGTTGGCTGGAAAAAACAGGTCTTCACCTATATGAGGGATTTGGGCAGACCGAATCTACCGTACTTCTTGCTAACTTTCAGTGGTTTACTCCAAAAATCGGTTCCTGCGGCAAACCTTCGCCCCTTTATAACCTTTGTTTGGTAAACAACGACGGGGCGTTGACCGAAGACGGCGAAGAGGGAAAGATTGTGATTAAGGGTGTCAGTCAAAATCCCCCGCCGGGACTTCTTGTCGGCTACTATAAGGACGCCGAACTGACAAAAGCCGCACTTGGCGGTGAGTGGTATGATACCGGCGATGTGGCATGGCGGGATGAGGACGGCTATTACTGGTTCATTGGCCGTGACGATGATGTTATCAAATGCTCCGGCTACCGTATTGGCCCATTCGAGGTAGAAAGCGCCTTGATCGAGCATCCCTCTGTTGTTGAATGTGCCATTACCGGTGCACCTGACCCCATCCGCGGACAGGTGGTAAAGGCGACGATTGTCCTTGCTAAAGGCTGGGAGCCGTCAGACGAACTGATTAAAGATTTGCAAAATCATGTAAAGCGGACTACCGCACCCTATAAATATCCCCGCGTGATTGAGTTTGTTGAAGAACTCCCCAAAACCATCGGCGGAAAAATCAAGCGTGCCCAAATCCGCAAGGAAGACACTCAAAAATAGTCAAACAACATCTGTTTATAGTTTTCCTAAATTGCCAAACCTTATCACAAAACAGACAAAAAAAGAAGCAGCTACACCTGCCTTCCCTTGACAATCACGATAATTCGTGATACAATGAGGTCTATGCAGGTGTAGTTTAGTGGTAAAACATCAGCTTCCCAAGCTGAGGTTGTGGGTTCGATTCCCATCATCTGCTCCAAAAAAGCGTGCTGATTTTCAGTACGCTTTTTCATTTTCACTTTTTTGGCATAAAGGAAACAAGCACGCAATATACTGGTACAAAATAAGAAATGTGCATGTTAAGGAGGTAGATTATGGATACCTATAATCACATTTACCGGGATATTGCTACCAGAACGCAAGGCGATATCTACATTGGCGTGGTAGGACCGGTCCGCACGGGGAAATCCACATTGATTAAAAAGTTCATGGATATGCTGGTTCTTCCACGAATGGACAACGATTACAAACGCGTCCGTGCCATGGACGAACTTCCCCAAAGCGCCGGCGGCCGTACTATTATGACCACCGAGCCGAAGTTTATCCCCAATGAGGCTGTAGAGATTTCGGTGGGGGATTCTGCCGCATTTAAGATGCGGATGATTGACTGCGTGGGATATATCGTAGACGGGGCAAAAGGCTACATTGAAGATGAGATGCCCAGAATGGTAATGAGTCCCTGGGCGGATATGCCGATTCCTTTTGCCGAGGCTGCAGAAATTGGAACTCGTAAGGTCATTGCCGAACACTCCACCGTTGGCATTGTGGTTACCTGCGACGGCAGTATTTGTGACATTGACCGAAACGACTACATTGACGCTGAAGAACGGGTGATTTCTGAACTGTTGGAGCTTAAGAAACCCTTTGTTGTTCTTGTCAACACTATCCACCCCAATGACCCAAGCACTCTTGCTTGCTGTGAGGAAATCCGAAACAAATTCCATGTGACTGTACTCCCCATGAACTGTAAGGAGATGAACGAAGCAGACATCAATGGTGTGATGGAACAAATTCTCTATGAATTCCCCCTCAAAGAGGTTGGCATTGAGATGCCTCGTTGGCTCCTCTCTCTGGCAGAGGAAAATCCGGTGCGTTGCGCCATTCGCGATGCTTTTTTTGAAAACGCAGAGCACGCAACCAAGATTTCTGATGTAATGGCATTGCCGGAAAAGCTTAGCTCATGTGAATTTGTGGAACTTGCAAAGGTTGCGTGTATTGATGCCGGAGAGGGCGTGGTATCTCTTGAAATTTCTGTTCCCGAATCCTTATTCTATAGAACCTTAAAGGAACAGACCGGTTTTGTTATCGAAGACAGGCAAGAACTTTTGTGCCTGATGCGTGAGCTATCCGTCATGAAGCAAGAATATGACAAAATATCCTCTGCTTTACTGGAGGTAAAGCAGAAAGGCTACGGCATTGTGACGCCATCTCTGGACGAACTGACCCTAGAGGAACCGGAGATTGTAAAACAGGGAAGTCGGTTTGGCGTTCGCTTAAAAGCCAGCGCACCATCTATTCATATGATACGGGCAGACATCGAAACCGAGGTCAGCCCCATTGTCGGAACCGAGCGACAATCGGAAGAATTGGTGCACTATCTGCTTAATGAATTTGAAAGCGATACCAAAAAAATCTGGGATTCCAATATCTTTGGCAAATCCCTGCATGAACTGGTGGGCGAAGGGCTTCACAACAAGCTCTACCGGATGCCGGACGATGCGCAAATGAAGCTTCAAGAAACGCTGCAAAAGATTATCAACGAAGGCTCGGGCGGTATGATTTGTATTATTTTATAAAAAAACGGATGGGATTTCTCCCATCCGTTTTTTATAAAATATCAAGGATACATTTGCGAACCATATCCAAAGCATGCAACGAAGCACGCTCCCGAATCACATCACGATTGCCGGTCAAATGCAGGCGATACGCTCGATGCACCGAATCGGTACAAATACTGATATACACCAGCCCTACCGGTTTTTCCTCGCTACCCCCGCCGGGGCCTGCAATACCGGTTATTCCGATACCAATGTCTGCACCGGACTTCTCTTTCGCTCCCTTACTCATCTCCAGCGCAGTTTCCTCTGAAACCGCACCATAAGCTGCAAGGGTTTCTCCTTTTACGCCAAGCAACCGTTCCTTTTGGTCATTGGAATAGGTCACCATACCGCAATGAAAACAAGCTGACGAACCGGGTACTTCTGTGATTTTTTTGGAGATTAGTCCACCGGTACAACTCTCGGCAGTTGCAAGGGTAAGCCCCTTTTGGTTCAGCAATTCCACCACTGTAGTCTGGAGGTTTGCATGCTCGCCCTCTGCGTATACGCAATCACCCAAAACATCCCTCACCTGTTTTTCCAGAGGCTTGAGCATCTCCTCTGCCTCCTCTACTGTCTTTGCCTTGGCAGTCAGTCGAAGTTCAACTTCACCGGTTTTGGCATAAGGAGCAAGGGTGGGATTTTGAGAATGTTGCATCAAATCCGCCAATTCCTCATCAATTGCAGATTCCCCTTTACCAAAAACCCGCAGGCTCTTAGAATGAATGACACAATCAGCCTTAGCCTGCAGATAGGGTTTCACCTTCTCATGAAGCATGGCACGCATCTCTCGGGGCGGGCCGGGAAGCATAATAAACACATTCTTCTCCGTCTCTACAATCGCCCCCGGTGCGGTTCCGTTATTGTTTTCAAGAACAATACACCCCTCCGGCATCTCTGCCTGCTTCAAGTTATTCTGGGGCATATAGATCCCCCGGCTCTCAAAATAATCCACCAATTTCTTACGGCTTTCCTCATGCATCACGCAGGAAAGCCCGCAATATTCTGCAATCATTTCCTTGGTTAGGTCATCTGCAGTTGGTCCCAGTCCTCCGGTAGTAATCACCCCATCAGCACGCCCCGCTGCAACGGCAAGCGCCTTTTTCAAACGCGCAGGGTTGTCCCCAACTACTGTGGTGTAATAGACAGAAAATCCCAGCTCGCTAAGCAAACGGCTGATTTCCTGCGCATTGGTATTAACAATCTGTCCAAGCAAAAGCTCGGTCCCTACGGATAGTATTTCAAAATTCATAATCTTTCCCTTTCTATTCGGGTTGAATCACAATAACCTCATCCTGAGAAATAGCGGTTTCTATCATCTCTTCCAAATTGGTCAATGCTTGTTCTGCCTCGATAATCTCTGAAAGCTCCGGACGGGTCTTGGGATGTTTGGGAACAAAGATGGTACAACAGTCCTCATAAGGCAAAATAGAGGTTTCGTAGGCATGAATCTTTTTGGAGATTTGGACAATCTCCTCCTTGTCCATCCCAATACAAGGGCGAAAGACCGGCATAGAAACTGCGTTGTCGGTCACCGCAAGGCTCTCCATAGTCTGGCTTGCCACCTGACCGATACTCTCACCGGTAATCAATGCCTGAGCATGTCCCTGCTTAGCAATTCGCTCTGCAATCTGCATCATGACCCGACGCATAATCAGGGTCAGGTAATTTTTGGGGCATTGGTCGATAATTGCCAATTGAATTTCGGTAAAAGGAACCACATGCAGATTAATTTTCCCGGTATATGCCGAAAGAATCTTTGCCAGGTCAATCACCTTTTCCTTCGCACGATCAGAGGTATAGGGATGGCTGTGAAAATGCACGGCATCCAAGCCTACGCCGCGTTTTGCAATCATCCAACCGGCAACCGGACTGTCAATACCGCCACTGAGCAAGAGTGCCGCCCTGCCATTGGTGCCTACCGGCATTCCTCCTGCACCGGAGAATTTTTCGGTGAAAATATATGCCTTTTTGCGAATCTCAATCTGAACCAGAATATCCGGATTGTGTACATCGACCTTAAGACCTTTTACATTTTTTAAGATGCAACCTCCCATCTGCTGACAAATCTGGGGAGAGTTTAGTGGGAACTGTTTATCCTCCCTTTTTGCCTCTACCTTAAAGGTCTTGCCCTCGGTTTCCATTGCCTGCAGACATTCAATGGTGGTTTTTTTAATACTTTCCATGTCCTTTTCGCAGGAAACCGCGGGGCAGATATTGACAATGCCAAACACCTTTTGCATCTGCTCAATAGCAAGGTCCATATCAATAGTTTCATCCAGCGGCTCTACATAAAGCATAGACTGAGATTTGCGAATATCAAATCTTCCCAAGGGCGCAAGCACCTGGGACAGATTTTTTATCAGCCGCTGTTCAAACATAGGACGATTTAATCCCTTTAGGGCGATTTCTCCGTATTTTAAAAGAACAATATCTGCTTTTCTCATTGGTATACTCCATTCTATCCGGTATTTTATCTTATATTGAGTTTTCTTATACGGTCTACAATTTTAATCAACGCCGCAATTGTGGCATCGATATCCTCCTTAGAGGTAAACTCTGATAGGCTAAATCGAATGCTTCCGTCAATCATTCTACGATCCACACCAATCGCAGAGAGAACATAGCTCGGTTCTTTTTTATGGCTGGAACACGCCGAGCCGCTGGATACATAGATTTCTTCATTCTCCAGCGAATGCAGAATTACCTCAGAGCGTGTGCCCCCAAAGGAAACATTTAGAATATGGGGTGCACAATCCTCCGGTGTATTGACAATGATATTGGGAATCGCATCGCATAACCCTTGCTCCAGACGCTGTCGTAATTCTGCCATTTTCTCAGTCGATTCAGGCATTCGCTCATAGCAGAGCTTTGCCGCAACGCCAAGTCCCGCAATCCCCGGAACATTCTCTGTGCCCGGGCGCAGGTTATCCTGCTGACCGCCGCCGTACAACACCGGCGCCAAACGGGTGCCATTTTTCACATACAAGACACCGATTCCCTTAGGCCCGTGAATCTTATGTCCGCTGATGCTGAGCAAATCCGCTCCCAGCTCCCTTACATCACAAGGAACTTTGCAATATCCCTGTACTGCATCCACATGCAAATACGCCTTGGGGTTTTTCCTTTTTAGTATTTTTGCCATCTGCGCAATAGGTTGTACCGAACCAATTTCATTATTGACCAGCATAGCGGTAACCAGCACAGTATCAGGACGAATCAAATCTTCAAAAGCGGGCAGACTGATCACGCCCTCTCTGCTCACCGGAACAAAGTCTACACGCCAACCATCTTCTTGCAGCTTTGCCAGCGTATTCATGGTAGCCGGGTGTTCCAGCGGGGTGCTGATAATATGCCGGCCTCTGGCAAGCGCACAGGTTCCCATAATCGCCGTATTATTGGATTCCGTTCCCCCCGATGTAAAATAAATCTCTCTCGGCATAGCTTTTAAGGTAGCAGCAATCGTCTCTTTTGCCTCTTTAACCTGCTTTTCTGCCGCAATCCCCAGCCGATGCAAAGAGGAGGGATTTCCGTATTGTTCCTTCATAACCCGTGCCACTGTTTCCACAACCTCATCGTAGGGACGGGTAGTTGCACTGTTATCTAAATATCTTTCCATACCTCTTCCTCCAACTTCTGAATTATTATTTTACCATAGTTTTACTTAATTTTCAACCAAAAAACTGAGAAAATTGCCATTTCCCTAATTTAGTATATGCCCAACCGGACAAAGCGTCCTCATTTTTTTGACAAACCCGGATATTCTGTGTATAATAGAAACAGCAAATACCCCAATTGGGAGGAATATATATTGGAACAGAAAACCCTGAAAACCTTAGAATACCATAAAATTTTGGAAATGCTGAGTGCATTTGCCAAAAACGATACTACCCGCACCCGGATTGCCGCTCTGACTCCGTCAGCAAACTTTCGTACGGTAGAACAGACGCTGGCAGAGACGGATGCTGCCCTGAGCCTAATCTTAAAATACGGAAGCCCGGAGCTGCTTTGGATTGCTGACATTGGCGATGTCATCAAGCGCCTGGAAATCGGCGGTGTGCTCAGTATGACGGAGCTTTTGAATCTGGGACGGATTTTAAAGAACGCCAGAACTCTAAAGAGTCTGACTCCGGAACAAGCCGGCATCCTTTGCGGCTACATTGAGGATTTGACTCCTGACAAGGCATTGGAGGACCGGATTACTGCCTCCATTTTGACAGAGGAAGAAATGGCAGATGCTGCAAGTGCCGAGCTTGCTTCTATTCGCCGCAAAATACGAAACGCCTCCGCCAAAATCAAGGACTCCCTAGACTCTATGATTCACTCGGGCTATTATCAAAAGTTTTTACAAGATCCCATTGTCACCATGCGTAACAATCGGTATGTAATTCCGGTTAAAGCGGAACATCGCAGCGATGTCAAAGGTATCGTTCATGACATTTCCTCCTCCGGGGGCACAGTATTTATAGAACCGGAAAGCGTCGTCAATGCTAACAACGCCCTTCACGAGCTGGAAGTCAAAGAGAAAGCAGAAATCGAACGGATTTTGATGGAAATTTCTGCTCAGGCAGCGGAGCTTTCCGAGATTCTCAGCCTGAACTTTGATACCCTGATTCATCTGGATTTTGTTTTTGCCAAAGCCAAGCTAGCCCTTGACATGAAGGCTGTCTGTCCTGATCTTAACCAAACCGGCAAGGTCTTCATCAAGGATGGACGCCATCCCCTGATTGACCGAAAGAAGATTGTCCCCACCACCATCTTCTTGGGTGATACCTTTGACAGTTTGATTGTTACCGGCCCTAACACCGGCGGTAAAACCGTAGTTCTGAAAACCATCGGGCTTTTCTGCTTAATGACGCAGTCCGGACTCTTTATTCCGGCTGCAGACTCCAGTGTGATGCCGGTCTATGACGATATTTTTGCAGACATTGGCGACGAACAGAGTATTGAGCAAAGTCTTTCTACCTTTTCTTCCCACATGAAGAATATTGTTCGGATTATTGATAGAGTAAAGCCAAACTGCCTGGTTCTCTTTGATGAGTTAGGTGCAGGCACGGACCCCGTAGAGGGTGCGGCTCTGGCTACTGCTATTTTGGAGCACATTCGCAGTATTGGTGCCAGCTGTGTGGCAACCACCCATTACAGTGAGCTCAAACTTTATGCGTTATCTACCGAGGGCGTGGAAAACGCCTCCTGCGAATTCAATGTAGACACCTTAAGCCCCACCTACCGCCTTTTGATTGGTATACCGGGAAAAAGTAACGCCTTTGCTATTTCCGGCAAATTGGGGCTTCCTTCTACTATTATTGAGCGCTCCAAAGCCATGCTGTCAGAAGAAAATATTCAGTTTGAAGATATCCTCACCAGCATTGAGCGAAATAGAAAGAGTGCCGAAAAGGATTCAGAGGAAACCGGCAGAATGCGGAAAGAAATTGAGGATCTGAAACGGCAGCTGGAGCAGGAGCGGGACAAAATAGAAAAACAAAAAGACAAAATATATGACCGTGCCAGAGAAAAGGCAGATAAGATTATTCAAAAGGCACAGGAAGAAACCGAAGAACTGCTCAGCAAGTTCAAACAAGCACAAAAAGAAAAGAACGAGCAGGATGCCATCAAGGTCATGGCAGAGCTCAGACGGGAACTGGGACTTAAACGAAAGAAGAATCGTCCGCCCAGAACACGAACCGAAAAACCCAAAAAAATCGGTGTGTTAAACATCAACAGCTTAAAGCTTGGCGCTACCGTCATGCTGGATGATTTGGGAGATAAAGGAAGCGTACTTTCCATCAACAAAAAGGATAACACGGTGGTGGTTCAGGTTGGAATTATGAAATTTACCAGCAAGGTAGAAAATCTAACCTTGTTAGAAGACGAGGAAGATAAGGTTTCCAAGGGTGCTTACACACCTCGACAGGGCACCGGCAATCTCCGCTCCGGCACAGTCAAATCTGAGGTTGATTTAAGAGGTATGCTTTTGGAAGAAGCCATGCTGGAGGCAGACAAGTTTTTAGACGAGGCCTCTCTGGCAGGGTTGCATTCTGTCAGCATCATCCACGGCAAGGGGACAGGAACATTAAGAAATGGTATTACACAGATGCTTCGCAAGCATCCGCAGGTGAAATCCTTCCGTTTGGGTAAGTACGGTGAGGGAGAAAACGGTGTCACCATTGTAGAACTGAAATAGAAAAAGACCATGGGCAAATGCCCATGATCTTTTTTATTCCGGAATCAGGATTTGCTCTAACTGCCGAAGCAATGCGTTAACCTGATGGGATTCTGCAACTCCTGTTTTGCACCAGATGGCAAAATGCTCGCAATTTTTAGTCAGCAAACGATACTCCGTTTCTCCAAGCCGGCTTTCTGCCCGTTGAACGGTTTCCTCGCGTGAGTAAAGGTGATAGTTCCTCTCACGCTTTAAATTATGCATCAAGGTAATCCCCTCTCCGCGAAGTATCTGCTTGACGCCTTCTAAAAATGTAGTCTCTTCCGGTTTTTCATCTGCAAACTCCAAAACAAAATACTCTTTGCTTCCCTTTAAAAATTCTGACATCGGTGCTCGATGGATTACTATTTTTCCTTTAAAATCCCCGCCCAGTCCGCTATAGTGTATCACTTCACCGTTTCCTACATAAACTGCATAATGCAGATATGGACCTCGATCAACTGCCAGAATATCACCAGCCACTATCACACGCATAACAATCCTCCTCTTCTTTCATATCCTATGCTGCAACTTTCACTTGGTACATAGATTTTCCTATGCAAATTTTGAAAAAAGTGTTGTAATTTGTTTGGAATCGTGATAAAATAGGAATACTGGATTTTTATCCATTTTTAAAATCCGGTTTCACTGTGTAAAACAATTGATTAGGGAGATATATATTATGTTAAAGAAAAAATGGTTGATTAGAGAATTTGATAAGAACCGTGTGCTTGAGATGTCCAAAACCTTTGGCATTTCCCCGCTCACTGCAATCATCCTCTACAACCGTGATATTCGGGATGATGAAGCTATCACTCAGTTTCTTTCCAGAGATCTGGGCGTGATGCATGATCCTTTTCTGCTTAAGAATATGGAAAAGGCCGTCGAGCGAATTCACAAGGCACGAGACAACAACGAAAAGGTAACCATCTACGGAGACTATGATGTTGATGGAATTACCGCCATTGCCATCCTTTATAAATACCTGACCGAGATGGGAATCGAGGTCGCATACTATATCCCTGACCGAATGCAGGAAGGTTACGGTGTAAACCGTGATGCCCTTGACAAAATCCGCGAGGGCGGAAGCTCCTTGATTATCACCGTCGACACCGGCATTACTGCTGTCGAGGAAGGCGAATACGCCAAAGAAATCGGACTTGATATTATTATCACCGACCATCACGAATGTAAAGAAACCATTCCGGATGTTTACGCTGCCATTGACCCAAAACAAAAGGACTGTCCTTATCCCTTTAAAAGTCTTGCCGGCGTCGGTGTGGTGTTTAAACTGATTCAGGCACTGGATGAGAGCAAATCTCTGCCGGATTTGATGGAAAAATACGCAGACCTGATGTGTCTGGGAACCGTAGCAGATATCTCCCCTCTGGTTGACGAAAACCGCGTTATTGTAACCGAAGGTTTAAAACGCTTTAAGACCACCAAAAACACCGGTCTTAAAGCACTGATTGATGTTTCCACCAATGGCAACAAAGCCATTACTACCTCCACCATCGGCTATATCATTGCACCCCGCATCAATGCCAGCGGCAGATTGGGTTGCGCCAGCCGCAGCGTGGAACTCTTCTTGACCGATGATGCACAAAAGGCAACATCCTTAGCAGAATCTCTCTGTGAAGAAAACACCCTCCGTCAACATACGGAACAAAAGATGTTTAAAGAAGCACTGGAATACCTGGAAACCCATCCGGAGGTAAAGGATGATCCGGTGATTGTCATTCCTCATAAGGATTGGCACCACGGCATTGTGGGTATCGTATCTTCCAAGATTACCGAAAAATTCTACAAGCCCTCCATTCTTTTTGCCATTGACGGCGACGAGGCAAAGGGTTCCGGCAGGAGCGTCAATGGCTTTAACCTATTTGGCGCACTGGAAAATTGTTCCGGACTTTTAGAGAAATTTGGCGGTCATGAACTTGCTGCAGGTCTTACGATTAAGGAAGAAAATATCGAACAATTCCGTCAGGAAATCAACAATTATTCCAAAGACAGGTTTACCGAGCAGATGCTTACACCCACCATTATGCTGGATGCCGCCATCAAAGTTCCCTATATTTCCATAGACACTGTAAATGATATTAACCGTCTTCAGCCCTTTGGCGTTGACAACCCCACCCCGGCATTTGCCATTCGTAACATTAAGATACATAAAATCAGTGTCATGAGCGAGGGAAAACATCTGAGAATGACCTTGCTCAAAGACGGAAAGTATCTTGATTCTGTTGGTTTTGGTATGGGTGAATATTATCAACACTTAAATGAAGGTGACATGATTGATGTTGCTTTTGCTCTGGATATCAATGACTACAAGGGATTCCAGAATGTACAGTTGATTTTGAAGGATATTAAAAAAGTCGGCGAGGAAGCTCGCTAACCCCCCATGTTAAGAAAAAACGCCGGCAGAAAAACCGGCGTTTTTCTGTCCGGAAAGGAGGAATTCTCTGTGGCAGCCATTACATTAGAAACCCTGATTGAACGCATCCGTGCATATCATCCCGCAGCAGACTTTGATCTGGTGACCAAGGCATATCATTTTTCTGAAGAGAAGCATGCAGGACAGACCCGCAAATCCGGCGAACCATATGTGACCCATCCAGTCCATGTTGCCTATATTCTGGCAAATTTAGAGCTGGACCTGCAATCCATCTGTGCCGCCCTTCTTCATGATGTCGTAGAGGACACTTCTGTTACCAACGAGGATTTGACTCGGGAATTTAACGAAACGATTACCTTGTTGGTGGATGGGGTAACCAAGCTAACCAAAATCCCCTATACCTCTAAAGAGGAACAACAAATTGAAAATCTGCGCAAAATGTTTTTTGCCATGGCAAAAGATGTCCGTGTTATTGTGATCAAATTGGCTGACCGGCTCCATAATATGCGAACCTTAAAGTATCAGTCAGAGCAAAAACAACGGGAAATTGCAAGAGAAACTCTGGAGGTTTACGCACCTTTGGCGCACCGCCTTGGTATG
>JAZOWR010000304.1:0-1686 GCA_045659345.1 Ructibacterium sp. | reverse complement strand
GAGAACAATTTTGTAAAACTTGTAGGCACTTTGGCAGGCAGACCGGAGTTTTCCCACACAGGACGAGGTCAGAAATTTTACTGTTTCCCATTGGAAGTTATGCGTTTATCCGGCAACAGCGACATTATAAATATTATCCTCAGCGAGGATAAGCTTTCAGCCTTGGAAGTTCAAAGTGCATCAAAACTTCAAATCGTGGGGCAGATACGCAGCTTCAACAATCGAAGCGGCGTAGGTGCAAAGCTGGTCATAACCGTGTTTGCAAAGGAGCTTTGTTTTTGTGATGGAGAGGACGAAAATATTGTCATGCTCAGAGGCACCCTTTGCAAAGAACCCAAGCTCCGCTGCACACCTATGGGCAGAGACATTTGCGACCTTATGCTGGCAGTAAACCGCCATTATGGACGCTCGGACTACTTGCCCTGCATCTGTTGGGGTCTGCGGGCACGAGAAGCCGCAGAATTTTCGGTAGGCACAAAGCTTAACATTATAGGCAGGATGCAGAGCAGAAATTACATAAAAATCAGCGAAAACGGCAGCGTGGAAAAGACTGCCTTTGAAGTATCGGTTACGGACTTTGGTCTTATTTCTTCGTTATAGCACCAGTTTGGTCGAAGCTGTTGACTCTTCTATTTTTTCAAGCTATCTTAGGCGCGGAGGTGGTTTTATATGTGGAAGAAAATATTACTCTGCGCCCTTTCTCTGCTTCTGCTGCTTGTGGGAAACCTTCGCCTTGCTTGCAGACTCAGCATTAACGGCACAGAACTTGACGGCATCTATTCGCCAAAAGACATCCGAAAAGCGGAACAAACTGCTCTACTGGTTGCCGATGAACTTGTGTCGGGCTATGCTCTGCTGCCGGAAATCAGCAAAAAGTGGTCTTTATCCCTAGCTCAACCGAAAGGCGGAAGAGTCCTTGCTACAGACGCAATTTTAAGTTCCTGTCCGGGAGTAAAAAAAGGTGATGGAGTCTATGTAAACGGGGTGCTCCTTGGCACAGTAGCCGATGGTGATCTTCTGCGAGAAAAGACACGGGATTATATTCTTAATCAAATGCCCAATGCCGCAGTCTTTGGCTCCATAAGTGGTGATTTGGAAATAAAAACCGTATATACCCGCAAAAACCATGACACAAATTATGAGGATATGCTGCTGCTCATTTCCGGCATGGCGCCGGTCATATACACAGACCAATACGGAAGACTTTGCTAAAAAATAAAACCCCTCAGAGAGGGGTTTTATTTAGAGAAACAGTATAAGACCGATAACACCGGATATGAGAACCATCGTTATAAGCGAAGGTTCTTTCTTTTTTAGCTTTTTCCAAACCGTTGCTATAAGCACCACCAAAGCAAAAACCAGCAAAGACTTCCAATCTACATTGGGAGCAACATCACTTGCTTTAATATCGAAGATAACTTTCAAACCCATGGTGGTAGCAGTGGAAAGGATAAGGCCTACCAGAGCGGGGCGCATACCGCCGAGAAAGGCTTTGACACCCTCATTCTTGAGGAAATTTCTGAACAAAAGTGCAATCAGCAATACGATTATAAATGAGGGTAGCACCACACCCAAGGTTGCCAACGCAGAGCCTAAAATTCCACCCTGGCTATGTCCGATAAAGGTTGCCATATTGACGGCAATAGGGCCGGGGATAACGCTTTCCACAGCGATAAAGCGCAAAAT
>JAZOWR010000303.1:0-8799 GCA_045659345.1 Ructibacterium sp. | reverse complement strand
GACCGCTTGGCCTCCGACTTCCCAACCTTCTTTTTCTGCCGGAACCGGCTTACGAAAGATCAGCTCCAGAAACACAAATAAAATTCTGCCGCCATCCAAGGCAGGAAGAGGGAGCAGATTCATCACACCGATATTCACTGCCAAAAATGCTGCAAAATACAGAAGCTCCAGCCAGCCGGTTTTTGCAACTTGTGTCATAGCGCCAACCACACCGACGGGGCCGGAAAGATCGCTTATCCCCGCCTCGCCGTGCAGAAGCATTCCCAAAGATACAAACACCAGCTTTAGCATCCAGACCGTCTGATAAAACGCCTCATGAATTACGCCAAACACCGTCGGCGGTGCAACCTTTACATGAAAACCGACCAGATACCCCTTGCTTCCGTCCCCATTGGTGGTTTCCATCGGCACAAAGGTATGTGTCAGGAGTTCTCCGTCCCGACGCACGGTAAGGGTTGCCTCTTTGCCGCCGTTTTGACTGAGCGCAAAACTCAAATCTCTTCGGATATGAACACGGGTATCGTTCACGGCAACAATCTTATCGCCCGGCTGCAGAAATTCTGCCGCCGAAGATTCCGGCATGACACTCTCTACCGTGGTGGTCACCAGACCTTCGCCTGCGGTGAAGGCTGTCAGACAAAGCACTACCGCAAACCCCAACAGCAGATTCATTGCTGCGCCTGCCGCCAGCATGATGATGCGGGGAATCGGCCCCTTTTTCCGGAAGGAACCCTCTGCCTCGCTGTCGTCATCCTCGCCCTCTAACTGGCAGAATCCGCCCATGGGAATCGCACGGACAGAATACAGCGTTTCTTTGCCCTGCTTTTTCCAGAGCGCAGGCCCCATACCGACCGCAAATTCATGGACCGTAACCCCAAAGATGCGGGCAGTGAAAAAATGGCCCAGTTCATGGACCAAAATAATCACAGAAAAAATCAAAACCGCACCAAAAATGGTGAATATAGTCATAGCCTTACCTCGCTTTGCGAATTTCGTTATCCACGGCAATCAATTCCTCTAGGGTTGGGTCTTGGTGATTTTGCCATGCTGCCATGGTTGACTCCACCCGCTCGGCAATTTCCAAAAAACCAATCTTATCTTTTAAAAATGCATCCACCGCTACCTCATTGGCTGCATTTAACACGGTGGGCATAATCCCCCCCAGCTTTCCTGCCCGCTTAGCAAGAGCAAGACAACGGAAGGTTGCTTCATCCGGCTGATAGAAGGTCAGCCGTCCAAGTGCAGAAAAATCCAACCGCTGCTCTTGTGAGGGAAGGCGGTTTGGATAAGTAAAGGCATACTGAATCGGATGTTTCATGGACGGGTTTGACATCTGGGCAATCACACTGTGATCCTGAAACTCCACCATAGAATGAATGATGCTTTCCCGTTGCACCACCACCTCGATATCGTCCATATCCACGCCAAACAGCCACCGTGCCTCCATCATCTCCAGACCCTTGTTCATCAGGGTTGCGCTGTCAATGGTAATCTTTGCGCCCATGCTCCAGTTGGGATGCTGCAGCGCTTGTTCTTTGGTGATTCCTTGCAATTCCTCACGGGTTTTTCCAAAAAACGGACCGCCGGATGCGGTGAGAAGAAGCTTGTGTACTTCCTTATCCTTACCCGCCTTTAAACACTGAAAAATTGCACAATGCTCGCTGTCTACCGGCAGAAGTCTTACGCCGTGTTTCTCTACCGCCTTGGTAAACAGGCTCCCTGCGGTGACCAAGGTTTCCTTATTGGCAAGAGCAATGTCGATTCCCGCCTCAATTGCACGCATAGTGGGAACCAATCCCGCAAAGCCTACAATGGAAGAAAGCACCATGTCGGCACCGGTTTCGGCTGCCAGACAACAAAGACCCTCTTGACCGGAAAGTATCCTGCAACCGGTATCTGCCACTGCGGTTGCCAGAGTCTTGGCATCCTCCTCATCGGGAACTGCAGCAAACGCAGGCGAAAACCGCCGGATTTGTTCCTCCAACAGCTTCAGGTTCCGGTTGCCCGAAAGGCCTATGACCTCAATATCATACACGCCCCGAAGTTCTTCTACCACCTCAAGTGCCTGCGTGCCAATGGAGCCGGTTGCCCCCAAAATCACCAGTTTCATACCATTCTTCCTTTACTTTATGCTAAAAATACGCTGCCTATACCAATACGCCAACCTGTTGCAAAAAGATAAACAACGCCGGCGCTACCAGAATTATACTGTCGCAGCGATCGAGGATGCCTCCATGACCGGGAAGCAGATTGCCAAAGTCCTTGATTTGATACTGGCGTTTGAGCATTGAGGCAACCAAATCCCCGACCTCAGACACCAGGGCACAGACCAATCCGCAGGCAAACAGCCGCCAAAGGCTGAATCTGACATCCCCAAGCAATGCAGAAAAGCACGCATTGGCTACGATTCCAAAAAGCAAAAAGCCAATGCCGCAGCCTACGATTCCGCCGATCGCACCCTCAACCGTCTTTTTGGGACTAATCTCGGGACAGAGCTTCCTTTTACCTATCCCGCATCCCACAAAATACGCACAGGTATCGGTTAAGAATGCGCCGATAAACACCAGCCATATGTAAAATCTGCCCATCTCCATCTCACGAATATAAATCATGTGGGAGAGAAAATAGGGAATATACAAAAGCCCCATTACCAAAAGCGCCATCTGGTTCCAGTGCATGGTTTTGTGCTGCTTTAAAAATACCAGGAACAGCACCGCAGTGTAGATATACAGCAGGGTCTGGAGCGTCCCGATACTGATCCAAGAGCCCAGCGGAATCAATGCTGCCGCCAGATATCCTGATGCCATTAAGGTTCGGTTCTCCCGCAGGCCAACTGCACCGTAATACTCCCAAAGTCCCACCATAGACGCCGCCATAACTGCCACTGTGACTGCCCAGACGGGGCTAAACAACAGCAAAAGGACTGCCGGCAACGCAATCAACGCTGTAAGGATTCTTTGTTTCATTCCTTGACACCTCCAAACCGTCGGTTGCGACTCTGAAAGTCACAAATCGCCTGTTCCATGTCCTTATCCTTAAAATCCGGCCAGCAGATATAGCTGTACCAGAACTCGGCATATGCCGCTTGCCAGAGCATGAAGTTCGACAGCCGTTTCTCGCCGCTGGGACGAATAATCAAATCCACCTCCGGCAGATCCGCCATATCCATATGGGCTGCAAAGGTTGTCTCGTCAATCTCCCCGGGTGTCAGTTCTCCCGTCTGCACCTTGGCTGCAATCTTTTGGGCAGCACGGACAATCTCGTCTCTGCCACCATAATTGAGCGCAATATTAAGCACCATTCCGCTCCCTGATGCTGTAACCGCCTCGGCATGTGCAATCGCCTGCTTAATTTTGTCGCTCAAGGGGGTAATGTCCCCGCTGATTTTTAGCTTCATATTGCGGTTTTTGAACTTTTCTTCTACTTGCAAGAGATAGTCATACAAAAGGTCCATCAATGCGTCAATTTCCTTTTCAGGCCGGGACCAGTTCTCGGTAGAAAAGGCATAGACCGTGTGCGCCTTAACCCCCAAGCCGTTACAGTAGTCGCAAAGTCCCTCCAGGATATCCGCACCCCGCTTGTGACCAGCACTGCGGGGAAGGCCCCGGCGCTTTGCCCACCTTCCGTTTCCGTCCATAATCACGCCGATATGCGCCGGAATCCTATCCATATCCAGGCAGGTTTTTGTTGGCTTTTTCTTAAAAAACATCCCTTCACCCCATATACAACGCAGGGAATAGCCTTAGCTATTCCCCTTTTTGTTTATACTTCCAGAATTTCCTTTTCCTTAGCTGCAATAATCTCATCAATCTGCTTGACAAATTTATCGGTGAGCTTTTGAATCTTCTCTTCCAAGCCCTTGAGATCATCCTCGGTAATCTCGTTGTCCTTTTTCTGTTTCTTGAAGCCTTCGATTGCATCACGGCGGATATTACGAACGGCAACCTTTGCCTCCTCACCGCGTTTGGAAACTCCCTTGTTGAGCTCCTTTCTTCTCTCCTCGGTAAGAGGCGGGAAGTTCAGACGAATCACCTTTCCGTCATTGTTGGGGGTCAAGCCCAAATCGGATGCCAGGATTGCCTTTTCGATATCCTTTAACACGGTCATATCCCAAGGCTGAATCACAATACTGCGTGCCTCCGGCACGGAGATGGTTCCCACCTGCTGCAACGGTGTCTGTGCACCGTAGTATTCCACTGTAATCTTATCCAGAAGCGCGGGGTTGGCGCGTCCTGCACGAATTGCTGCAAGGTCAGTTTCCAGCGCAGCAATGGCTTTGTTCATTTTGTTTTCTGCGTTTTGCATAGCTTTGCTCCTTTCTTATCTGCTTACTATCGTTCCGATATTCTCGCCCATAACCACACGGGTGATATTGGCAGGGTCATTAAGACCAAACACCAGAATCGGAATATTATTATCCATACAAAGAGAGGTCGCAGTGGAATCCATCACGCCCAACCCTTTGTTCAGTACCTCAATAAAGGAAAGAGTATCAAACTTTTTGGCATCTGCATTGATGTTGGGGTCGCTGTCATAAACACCATCGACCTTTTTGGCAAGCAGAATCGCCTCTGCGTCAATCTCTGCCGCACGGAGCGCCGCTGCTGTATCGGTCGAGAAGAAGGGGTTGCCCGTACCACAGCCGAAGATAACAACTCTGCCTTTTTCCAGATGCCGTGCGGCTTTCAAGCGAATATACGGTTCTGCAATCTGCCGCATCTCAATGGCGGTTTGCACCCGGGCAGGGACTCCCATATGCTCCAGTGCGTCCAAAAGCGCCAGCGAGTTAATTACGGTCGCCAACATTCCCATATGATCTGCACGGGACCGGTCCATATCCTCACCGGTTCTGCCGCGCCAGAAATTACCGCCGCCGACTACAATGGCAATCTCCACACCCATGTCGACACATTCCTTTACCTTTTCGGCAATGGCGTTAATGGTGGGCTGATCCAGACCAAACCCTTTGTCACCGGCAAGCGCCTCTCCGCTGATTTTCAGCATAATTCTTTTGTACTTGGGCTTTTTCATGCTTGTTACTCCTTTGCTTTATAATTCTACTCTACCAATCCAGATTGAGAAGATGCAGCCGCAGTCGGCTTTGCCGTCTTGGTTGCCGTCGGATTTGCTGTCGGCGTCACGGTTGCGCTGGGTTTTGCCGTCTGGGCAGGCTTTGCCGTAGACGAAGAAGCTGCCGAACTTTCGGATGACGAAGACGGCACTGACGATGTCTGTGCAGAAGAAGTGGAAGACGGCTTGCTGGCTTTGATTTCGGATTCCAGTATGCTGATTCTGTCTTGCAACAGCTGGTTTTCCTCCCGCAGTTTTTCGTTTTCTGCCTTCACCGTTCCCTCTTCAGGTCCTGCTTGCGCTGCCTGTATCATAAGCTGAAACGAACCGGCAAAGGACGCCAAAAAGCTGCCGGCAATTATGAACATGATCCCAAAAATCACCAGCGCCTTCCGTCCCTTGGCGGATTTCTTTTTTTCTGATGGCTCTATCGTTCTCATCGCAAAAATCCTTTCACTTTTACATACTGATTAACCATTCTCCCAAAGCACCCAGGTTCAGTACTCCGGTCAGAAGCAAAATCATAATCAATCCGGAAATCGCAATACCGGCAAGAATGGCCGGCAAGGCATACCGAAAACGCATATCCAGCAGCGAGGCTATCATTGCACCGGTCCATGCCCCGGTAGTGGGGAAAGGAATGGCAACAAAAATCATCAGCGCCCCCGCCGTTGCCTTGCTTAATTTGCCGGCTTTGCGGTGGGTTCTATCCTCCAGCCAATGTGCAATTTTCCCAAACATCCGAGTGTTCCTTAGCCATTTCATAATCGGGCGAAACAGCAGTATGATAAAGGGAACCGGCAAAAAGTTTCCAACCACCGAAAGCAGATATGCGGCGAACACCTCAGATGCTCCCTCCAGATTCATAAACACATAAATCATAGCTCCCCGAATCTCCGAAACGGGAATCGCAGAGAGAAAGAAGATCCATCCAATCTTTGCCCACATATCCAAATACCTCACATTCTTAGTCAAAATTATATCACAAGCCGGCTGGGTTTTCAAGAGAAATTTCCTATTTTCGCTAACGGGACAGCTTTCGACGGTTTCTGCGGTTTTTGGCCCGTTTCATCTCCATCCATATGCTCCGTACCAAAAGGAGTATAACTATCGCTACCATCGTTAAAAGCGTATAACAGATACCGCGAATCAGAGCAAATCCCCAGAGCCACTCCCCCAGTGCCATCATCGGCCAAAAGAAGCTTCGTTTCATCTCGGTCAGGGTAATCAGTCTGCCAAAACCAAGCTCTTGACCGTTACGGAGCACCGTTACGCCGGCTACATCCTGACCCTCTTTTAGGGGTGCATACAACCGTTCCGGCAGTTCGAGCCGGATTTCCAATTCGCTTTTGGGCGTCCCTTTGGGCACTACCACCGTCACATCATCTGCCACCGCAAGCGTAACGGTATCCTTGCCTCTGGCACGCTTTACCTTACACTCTCCCAGAAGTTCACCCTCTGCAATCCCGCGGATCGCTTCATAGTTCTCAAACCCCCAGTCCAGCATTCGCGCAGTTTCCTGATGGGACTCGGTCACATCTCGCCCGTGAAAGAAAACCCCAATTAGCTCCATATTGTTCCTTTTGGCAGAAGAAACCAGACAGGCTCCTGCCTCGGTGGTTCTGCCTGTCTTAATACCGCTTGCGCCTTTATATACATATTCCCGATACCGCATTGCCGAAAGCAGGCCGTTGGTGTTGATGTAATATCGTTCCTCGGTTTTGTTGGTGGGTGGAATCTTGATATGGGCAATGTCTACAATATCCCGAAATATCGGCTTTTCCATCCCTTTTTTTGCAATCTTTGCCATATCCGCCGCGGTGGTATAATGGTTTTCGTGATGAAGTCCGTGGGGGTTGACAAAATGGGTGTCATTACACCCCAGTTCACGGGCACGGTTGTTCATCATCTCTGCAAATGCTGCCTCGCTGCCCGCCAGCCGAAACGCAAACACCATCGCCGCATCGTTACCGGAGGGAATCATCAGTCCCCACAGCAACTGCTGCACGGTCAAGACTTCTTCTGCTTTGAGTGCCATGTTGGTGCCGTCCGGGTCCAAACCCTCCAGCATCTGTTCTGTCACCGTGATAGGCTCATCCAATGCCATCTCGCCCCGCTCCACCACCTCTACAACCAAAAGGCAGGTCATTACCTTGGTGGTGCTGGCAGGGTACATCCGTTTTTGGCTGTCTGCCTCAAACAAAACCGCACCGCTGGTTTGCTCCACCAGCACTGCTGCGGTGCCGGCAGGCATGATGGGTCTGCCCTGGCTATCCACTTTGGGTTGGGTTTCCTCCTCTGCCGGTTCTGCATCCAAATCCATAGGTGCCGCATAAAAGGTACCGGGCACCAGCATCAAAACAAAAGCAAAGATTCCGGCAAGGAAACGGACTGTCATTCTTTTCTTCATTGACGCCCCTCCTTTTCCAACCGCTCTCGCTCTGCCTGAGAAAGACGAAGGTATTGCGGAACCAAATCTGTATAGGTCACCGTTTCTCCCTCGCCCATCAAGGCAAGCTCTGCCACAGCTGCGGCAAGATTCAAATTCTGCATACGAGAGGCGAAAAATGCACGGCTGCCTAACGCTTCCTCAAGCTGCGACCGAAACGCAAAGGTCCCGTCCCCGCAGAACAAGACATCAGTATCTTGCGTCTTCAATTCTTCAATTAGGTCCTCCACTGCAATGGCACGGTCGTCACAAAGCCGGGTCAGCGTTCTGCCGCCCCGGAACAAAGCGTTATACACCTGACCTCTGCGTGCGTCCAAAATAGGACATAGTATGCCTGAAAATGTCAGGTTGTTAAATGCCAACGCATGAAGCGTAGAAACTGCACAGCAAGGCTTGTTTGCCGCCTGCGCCAACGCCTTGGCAGTAGCAACACCTATCCGAACACCGGTAAACGAACCGGGACCGACTGCAGCCGCAAAGCAATCTACATCCGTAATATCCCGCTCTGCATGTGCCATCATGGTTTCCACCTGCGGCATCATCTTTTGAGAGTGGGTGCGATCATGACTGATCACGGTCTGGGCAATCAGTTTGGTATCATCCATCAAGGCGGCGGTTGCTGCCATGCAACATGTATCTATTCCAAAAATCAGCATACTGTAATCTCCCTGTAACTTTCCCCTTGTTCGGGGTCTTTTGCAAAGGTAATCCAGATGGTATGCTCCGGTAAAACGGTGCGGATGTTATCTGCCCACTCAATCAAGCATATCCCGTCTGCAAAAAAATAATCATCCATCCAGTCACACTCCTCGACAGAGGCGTTCTCAAGCCGGTAAACATCAAAATGATAAATCGAAAGGCTCCCGTCATATTCATTGACCAGCGTAAAGGTTGGACTGGTAACCTCATCTCCGTCGGCAAAAGCATCCACAATTCCTTTGACAAAGGCAGTTTTTCCGCATCCTAAATCACCCACCAGCGCCAGAATCGCACCGGGGGTAAGATCCTTGGCAATCTCTCTGCCAAGTGCTCGTGTTTCTTGGGGATTGGATGTGGTAAACCGTTTCATGGTATCGCTCCTTTGCTGCTCCTTCTATTATATAAATTTCCGTTCTCAAAGTCAATAACAAAGAACAGCGTTTTTAAAAAACATTCCCAGAGGATAGGGGACGGTTCTCCGTCCTCCTCGCACAAAAAAGGAGGATAGGGGACGGAGGGGGGTAGGGGAGGGGTCTCCCTCCTCCTCGCAAAAAAACGGGGGGAGGGAGAACCGGCCCCTT
>JAZOWR010000302.1:0-2808 GCA_045659345.1 Ructibacterium sp. | reverse complement strand
AAACCTTTCAGGATATCCTGATTCGTGCTAAAAGAATGCAGGGCTATAACGCTCTTTGGATTCCGGGCACTGACCACGCCGGTATTGCAACACAGATTAAGGTTGAAGAAGATTTGCGTGTCAACGAAAACCTGACCCGCTATGATTTGGGACGGGAAGAATTCTTACAGCGTGTCTGGGCATGGAAGGAAAAGTTCGGCGGCCGTATCATCAACCAATTAAAAAAGATTGGTTGTTCTTGCGATTGGGACAGAGAACGCTTTACCATGGACGATGGCTGCAGCAAGGCAGTCAAGGAGGTCTTTGTTAACCTTTATGAAAAGGGTTTGATTTATCAGGGCAATCGTATCATCAACTGGTGTCCCAGTTGTGCTACTGCCCTTTCTGACGCAGAGGTTGAGTATGCAGAACAAGACGGGTTCTTCTGGCATATCAAATATCCTTTAAAGGACGGCAGCGGTTTTGTAGAGATCGCAACCACTCGTCCGGAAACTCTGCTGGGCGATACCGCTGTTGCTGTCAACCCCAACGATGAGCGTTATGCCGATTTGGTTGGCAAAATGCTGATTTTGCCTTTGGTTGGCAGAGAAATACCGGTGATTGCCGATGACTATGTTGACATGGAATTTGGTACCGGTTGCGTAAAGATTACTCCCGCTCACGACCCCAATGACTTTGAGGTTGGTTTGAGACATAATCTGGAACAGATTAAGGTTCTCAATGATGATGCTACTATTAATGCATACGGTGGCAAGTATCAGGGCTTAGACCGATACGAAGCCAGAAAAGCAATGGTCAAGGATTTAGAGGACGCAGGGCTTTTGGTTAAGGTCGTTCCCCACAGCCATAATGTAGGTCAGTGTTACCGTTGCGGAACCACTGTTGAGCCGATTACCTCAAAGCAATGGTTCGTTAAGATGGAGCCGCTGGCAAAGCCTGCGGCAGATGCCGTTATCAACGGCGACACCAAATTCGTACCTGACCGTTTCTCCAAGACCTATCTCCACTGGATGGAGAATGTGCATGACTGGTGTATCTCTCGTCAGCTATGGTGGGGACACCGGATTCCTGCATATTACTGTCAGGATTGTGAAGAAACTGTGGTTTCCAAAGAAGATGTCGCTGTTTGTCCCAAGTGCGGCGGCAAGATGAAACAAGACGAGGATGTTCTTGATACCTGGTTCAGTTCTGCGCTCTGGCCTTTCTCAACTCTTGGCTGGCCGGACAATACACCGGAACTGAAATACTTTTATCCCACCGACACCCTGGTTACCGGTTACGACATTATCTTCTTCTGGGTTGCCAGAATGATGTTCTCCGGTCTTGAGCATGTGGGCGAAGTACCATTTAAGCATGTATATATCCATGGTTTGGTTCGTGACTCTCAGGGCAGAAAGATGAGCAAATCACTGGGTAACGGTATTGACCCGCTCGAGATTGTGGACCAATACGGTGCAGATGCGCTCAGATTCACTCTGGCAACCGGAAACTCTCCCGGTAACGATATGCGCTTCTATATTGAGCGTGTAGAGGCAAGCCGAAACTTTGCCAATAAGATTTGGAATGCATCCCGCTTTGCAATGATGAACCTTACCATTGACAAATGCGAGCTTCCTGCTATGGACAAGTTGATGCCGGAGGATAAGTGGATTCTTCACGCATATAATGAGGTCGTAAGAGAGGTCACCGAAAACCTTGATAAATACGAACTGGGTATTGCGGTTTCTAAACTGTATGACTTTATTTGGGACAGCTTCTGCGATTGGTATATCGAATTGGTAAAGCCCAGATTCTTTGAAGAAAACGAGAGCAACCTGACCGCTCAAATGGTTTTGACCTATGTGCTGTCTAACACCTTAAAACTGCTCCATCCCTTTATGCCATTTATCACAGAGGAAATCTGGCAGGCACTTCCCCATGATGGCGAAAGCATTATGATTTCTGACTTCCCCGTTTATAACGAAGCCTTAAAGAACGAACAGGCTGAAGCAGAAATGCAGATGATTATGGATTCCATCAAGGGTATTCGCAACATCCGCAACGAGATGAATGTGCCGCCCTCTAAAAAGTCTACCGTCTACATTGTCACCGAGAACACCGAAGTATTTGCTGCTGGCAAGGCATTTTATATCAAGCTCGCATCTGCCAGCGAGGTTCTGGTGCAAAAAGACAAATCCGGTGTCCCCGAAAATGCAGTTTCCGTTGCAGTTCCCGGGGCTGAGATTTTGCTTCCCCTGGATGAACTGGTGGATAAAGAAAAGGAATTGGCGCGTCTAACCAAGGAAAAGGAGCGCTTAGAAGGTGAAATTAAACGCGTTGAGGGCAAACTCAACAACAAAGGATTTACCGACAAAGCTCCTGCATCTGTAGTTGAAGAAGAGCGTAAAAAAGGCGAAAAATACAAAGCTATGCTCGAAACTGTACTAGAAAGCCTTGCAAAACTGTAATAAAAAAGCGTGTATCGTAAGATACACGCTTTCCTTTTTAAATCAATCCCATGTCTTTCAAACTGAGATATTCTCCACCGCCCACAATGATATGGTCAAGAAGTTGAACTCCTACTGCATCCATCGCTTGATAGAGTTGCCGCGTTGTTTCCAAATCTGCACCGGATGGATTTAGGCTCCCCGAGGGATGGTTATGGCAAAGCACCACCGCATGCGCCTTGGTCCGCATAGCTTGCTTGACTACTTCCTGCACATAAACCGCAGTTTCCTCCGCGCTGCCCTCTGAAATCTTGTCAAAGCGAAAGGCTTGCAGCTTTGTGTTCAAACTGATAAGATAAAAAGCTTCTGTCAGTTTTCCGTA
>JAZOWR010000301.1:0-2507 GCA_045659345.1 Ructibacterium sp. | reverse complement strand
CATTTCACTAACCATTTGTAATTCTTCTGCGGTCAACTGAATCAATTTTTCAGCCACAGCATCAACAGCGGTCTTTGTGTTTGTTCCAGTCAAGATAAAATCCGCACTAAGCTCCAGAACAGTACAAACTTTGGCTAAGTTTTCTGGACGGATAGCCTTTTTGCCTAATTCCAGGTTAGAAATCATCTGTGTGGAAACACCCAGCTTTTCAGCCAGTTCTTCTTGGGTCATGCGTAGTGACTTTCTGCGAACCATAATTCGCTGTCCCATTTCTTTCAAAAAATCAGTATCACCCACGGCATACACCCCCAAACGGTTTAATATACCCTAATTATAATAACTATGGGTGGTGTTCTAAACCATTCAAGGGCATAGCTTTCTTGACTTTCATCACCTATGAGTTATAATTAAAGAAAAACCATCACCATTGACACAACAATCTAGAAAGGGGGCTTCCGTTTGAAAGCATGGCAAAAAGCACTTTGCATAGCTTTAATCGTTATTGTTGCGGCAACGGCAATGTTGCTGTTTACCCAAGAGAAAAAGGACTGCTGCCTATGCAATAGCATACGGTATCATGCGCCATGTTTGATTGACCTGGAAACAGGTAAAATGATAGAGCTGGATTTATACTTCCCTCACGAAACATTGGTTGCAGAGCTGGCAGACCCACAGCCAGAAATGGGAACTTTCTCTTTTGTGAGCATCGGGAATGTTTCTGGAACAAAACTGACAGATAGCAAGGTCATAGAATTGAGCGTTCCCATTGCAGATAAAACAAGCAATCCAGCTTTATGCAAAGACTGCCGTGGATTGTTGCCATCTGGGTATAGTGGCAGATATGTTCTTGCTGATTTGTACGACAAGGACAACAAAGCACTTACCCCTATCGAAGCAGATAGAGTAGCAACTATCCGCTGCTATGAACTCTCTATGCTGCATGATGCAGAAAATGATAAAATTTCTGTCACCATTCATGGTATTTTAGACATAGATAATTAAGACAAATCGGAGGACAACAACAATGCGTAATAACAGCGGTAAGAAAATACCAGGAAATACTACAAAATGGATTCTATCTGGTTTCATGTTCACAGCCTGTCTTGTGTACGGATTTAGTTTTGCAAGTGCCATTTTTATGCTGCTTGGCGTTTATTTTCTCCCCTTGGCTCCCATTCAGAATTTCATTGATAAATTCATGCCTAAGAAAAAGGTGCTGCGTGGTTTAATTGCTTTTACGATTTTTGTTGTAGGCTGCTGCGTTGTACCCCAGGTAGAAACAGACACGCCCGACATACCCGATATTACAATCAGTACAGAAGCAACAACCAATTCCACCACGGATGCAACCACAGATACCACCCAGGGAACAGAGGGCAACGGAGGACAGACCACACCGCCTACTACAGATGCAACCACCCCTCCTACAACAGAATCCACCACACCGCCTACCACTCAGCCCACACCTCCAGCAAATAGCAGCTTTGAGGTTCATTTTATAGATGTTGGTCAAGCGGATGCTGCCTTAGTCTTGTGCGATGGTAAGGCCATGCTGATTGACGGCGGCAACGCCGAAGATTCCAGCTTGCTTTACACATATCTTAAAAACCACAACATTAGCCACCTGGATTATGTTGTTGGCACTCATGCTCACGAAGACCATATTGGCGGTCTGGCTGGTGCTTTGAATTATGCAACTGTCGATGTAGCATACTGCCCTGCAACCTCTTATGACACAAAAGCCTTTGGCAATTTTGTTAAGGCTCTTGATAAGCACGGTGTTTCTATTACAGTTCCGTCCACAGGGGATAGTTTTACCCTGGGAAGTGCTACTTGTACTATTCTGGCAGTCAATACAGACAGCAGCGACCCCAACAACACTTCTATTGTGCTGCGTATTGTCTACGGTGATACATCGTTCTTATTCACGGGTGATGCAGAAAGAGAAGTCGAACAGGCTATTCTTAATCGTGGTGCAAATATCAATTCCACCGTTCTGAAGGTAGGACACCACGGCTCAGAATCTTCTACCAGCTATGTATGGCTGCGTGAGGTCATGCCGCAATATGCCGTAATTTCTGTCGGCAAGGATAATTCCTATGGACACCCCACCGAGGAAGTGTTGAGCCGTCTGCGTGATGCCGAAGTAAAGACATTCCGCACAGACCTCCAGGGTGATATTATCTGTGTATCTGACGGAAAGAGTGTTACTTTTACTGTTGAACGGAACGCAGATGCGGATGTGTTCGGAGGTATTGGTGGCAATAGTACACAGCAGACAAGTCCCCCCGAAACCGAACCCCCAGCAACAACACAACCGCCCGAAACCGACCCACCTGCGGATAATGGACGGGACTATGTTGCAAATACGAACACAAAGAAGTTCCACTATCCGTCTTGCTCCAGTGCTGATGATATTAAGGCAAGTAACCGTTGGGATTATCACGGAACACGGGAAGAATTGATTGATATGGGCTATGTACCCTGCAAACGCTGTGACCCGTAAT
>JAZOWR010000300.1:0-1818 GCA_045659345.1 Ructibacterium sp. | reverse complement strand
TATGGTAAAGGAATATGGGATTACCAAGGTAAAGGCTATCATTCCGGGAGGGGAAAGCCGGCAGGAATCCGTTTGCTTAGGGCTTAACCATGTCAATGAGGAAAAGGTGCTCATTCATGATGGAGCAAGACCTTTTGTGTCAAAAGAAATCATTTGTGATTTACTTCATGCGCTTGAGAGGTGTGATGCTGCTGTTCTCGGTGTTCCGGTTAAGGATACCGTAAAACGGGTCAATGCGGACTATGAGATCATAGAGACGGTAGAGCGGCATGAGTTATATGCTGCACAAACGCCGCAAGGATTTACTACAAAAATGATTCTTTCTGCACATCAAAAAGTGCAGGAGGACGGTATAGCAGTTACCGATGATGCATCGGTTGCTGAATATGTTGGAATTCCGGTACGGATGGTTCAAGGAGATTACCGGAATATCAAAATCACTACCCCGGATGATATTCTGTTTGCTGAGGCAATCTGTGCGGGGAGATAGGAGAGGAATATGCGAGTTGGATTTGGATATGATGTACATCAATTGGTACCGGAACGCAAATTGATATTGGGCGGTGTAACTATTCCCTATGAGCTGGGCTTGCTTGGACATTCGGATGCGGATGTATTGATTCATGCAATCATGGATGCGTTGCTTGGTGCGGCGGGTATGGGTGATATCGGCAAACAATTTCCGGACACTGATATGGCATACAAGGATGCAGATAGCACCAAGCTGCTCTTCTGCGTAAAAAATCTTCTTCTTGAGCATGGATGGAAAGTCGGTAACATTGATGCAACCATAGTCGCACAAAAACCGAAATTGGCAGAATTTATTCCTCAGATGCGTGAGAATTGCGCAAATGTATTAGGTGTTCCGGTTGAAATGATAAATGTTAAAGCTACAACGACCGAGCATCTGGGATTCGAGGGAAGAGGAGAAGGGATTGCCGCCTATGCGGTTTGCCTGATCGAGAAATAACAAAAAACAGATTGCATACCAATATGCAATCTGTTTTTTTGTAGAAAAAAACCGAGATTTCTCTCGGCTAGGGAGTTTCATTTAAGGTGGTAATTCTTAAATGAAAAGGAATGAAAAAGATTTTTTGTTGTGGTACTTATAGCATACCGCTTTTCCTGCTATTTTGCAATAGGTAACTTTGTTGAAATTGACGATAAAACACAACTGGTTTTGTTCAATTTCAACAAAGTATTGCAATCTCGTTTCAAGATTATTGCAAAATAAGGCGCAGGAAGGTTTTTTTGCCTTTTTTCACAACCAAACCATCTTCTCCAAACATGTCGGGCGTCACAATTAAGTCGGTTGATGAAACCTTCTCGTTGTTCAAGCTCAAACCATTCTGCTGAATCAATCGTCTACCCTCACCTTTAGAAGGAATCAGGTTTACCATAGTCAACAGGTCAAGAATAGCAATGCCGCTGTCAACTGCGGATGCTGCAACGGTTTCAGATGGCATATTTTCGGTATTGCCGCCGCCTCCAAAGATAGCATTTGCTGCGTCATTGGCAGCATCGGCAGCCTCCTTACCATGAACCATCTTGGTAACCTCATAGGCAAGTATAGATTTTACCTTATTCAGCTCCTGACCTTCCAGCTTTTCATACTCTGCGATCTGCTCCATTGGGATAAAGGTAACGAGTTTCAGCATACGGATAACATCCTTGTCATCCACATTTCTCCAGTACTGATAAAATTCATAGGGAGAAACCTTTTCTGGGTCAAGCCAAAGCGCACCTTTTTCGGTTTTGCCCATCTTCTTGCCTTCAGATGTGGTGAGCAGAGTAAAGGTCATACCATATGCTCGTTTG
>JAZOWR010000299.1:0-4959 GCA_045659345.1 Ructibacterium sp. | reverse complement strand
GGTACGGAAGGTGGGATCCTCCTCTGCAAGCTTTGCAAGAGCGATACCCATCTTCTCCTGACCTGCCTTAGTCTTGGGCTCGATAGCCTGACGAATAACGGGCTCAGGGAATACCATGGACTCGAGAATGATAGGATGCTTTTCATCACAAAGCGTATCACCGGTGGTGGTGTTCTTAAGACCTACTGCTGCAGCAATGTCACCGGAGTATACCATGTCAATATCCTCACGATTGTTTGCGTGCATCTGCAGAATACGACCGATTCTTTCTTTATTATCTTTCGTAGAGTTGTATACATGGCTACCGCTGGAAAGGGTACCGGAGTATACACGGAAGAAACAGAGCTTACCCACAAACGGGTCGGTCATAATCTTGAACGCCAAAGCAGAGAACGGTTCCTCGTCTGATGCCTTGCGCACAT
Source organism: Ructibacterium sp. (assembly GCA_045659345.1). Lineage (GTDB taxonomy): Bacteria > Bacillota > Clostridia > Monoglobales > Monoglobaceae > Ructibacterium. The sequence continues at coordinate 4,537 of JAZOWR010000299.1, read as the reverse complement.
CTTCTTCCTCGGTTCTCGGGATAATACCCTTGATTGCAGGGATATCCAGAGGAGAGGGCATAAAGTCGATGACTGCGTCCAGCATGTTCTGCACACCCTTGTTCTTGTAAGAAGAACCACAGAGTACCGGAATCATCTCGTTTGCAATGGTAGCCTTACGGATCGCTTTTTTGATATCGGCAACAGAAAGATCGCCTTCTTCGAAGAATTTCTCCATCAGTTCTTCGTCGCTCTCTGCAACTGCTTCCAAAAGCGCCTGACGGTATTCTTCTGCCTTATCCTTCATGTCAGCGGGGATTTCTTCCTCACGCTCATCATTGCCAAGATCATCATAGTAAACATACGCTTTCATCTCAATCAGGTCAATCAGACCCTTAAAGTCCTCCTCAGCACCAATCGGCAGCTGAATCGGAACAGCGTTACACTTCAGACGATCCTTCATCATGTTTACAACATTATAAAAATCAGCACCCATAATGTCCATCTTGTTGACATAGACCATTCTGGGAACCCGATATTTATCAGCCTGACGCCATACGGTCTCAGACTGAGGCTCAACGCCACCCTTTGCACAAAGAACGGTTACGCTACCATCAAGAACACGCAAGGAACGCTCAACTTCAACGGTGAAGTCAACGTGACCCGGGGTATCAATAATGTTAACGCGGTGATTCTTCCACTGTGCGGTAGTAGCAGCAGAGGTAATGGTAATACCACGCTCAGCTTCTTGCTCCATCCAGTCCATCTGAGATGCACCCTCATGGGTCTCACCAATCTTGTGGATACGACCGGTATAGAACAGGATACGCTCTGTGGTAGTGGTCTTACCGGCATCGATATGAGCCATGATGCCTATGTTTCTGGTTTTCTCTAACGAAAACGCTCTACCCATAGTTTTCTCCTTTCGAAGCATGATGCCTCACCCTATGCCGGACAGATTTTTGCAAAAGATTTCTTTTGCAACCCATCCTCCGGCATCACGATGAAACAGTCGAATTCAATTTGTGTATCGCATGGATGCCTGTGCATCCGTCTTTGCGAAAGTAATCCTGAGATAATTTGTTCGCACGACAAACGGACAAAATTCTCAAAGTTACAAAGTGTTGATTTCACGCAGATAATTTTTGTGCTGATTTTCGAGTGCAGCAACACGCGGTATATCTAGATATCCAAGTGTTGCGAACACGGAAAGCAGCCAAAATTTCAAAGTGAAATTTACCAACGGTAGTGTGCGAATGCCTTATTCGCTTCTGCCATCTTGTGGGTGTCTTCTTTCTTCTTGAAGGCACCGCCGGTGCTGTTGGTTGCATCCATCAGCTCGTTAGCAAGTCTTTCAGCCATAGTTCTCTCGCTGCGCTTTCTTGCAAACAGAGTGATCCATCTCAGACCCAAGGTTTCTCTACGATCTGCACGAACCTCAATCGGAACCTGGTAGTTAGCACCGCCGACACGGCGTGCCTTTACCTCCAGGACCGGCATAACCTGATTCATAGCTTCCTCAAAGACTTCTACCGGTTCTTTGCCGGTTTTCTCCTTTATTATGTCAAACGCATCATAAACTATTCTTTGAGCAACGCCCTTTTTACCGTCCAGCATGATGTTGTTGATCAGACGGGTAACAGTCTTGCTGTTGTACATCGGATCCGGCAAAACATCACGACGGGCAATGTGACCTCTTCTTGGCACTTCTCTTCCCCTCCTTCACTAGGTTTATTCACCATTAAGGTACTCAACGGGGGTTTCCCGCTGCTGTGCATATAAGGTCCTTATCTATTTGAACATATATGCACCACATTCATTGTGTCAGTATGCAATCGCCTTATTTAGGACGCTTTGCACCATACTTAGAACGACTCTGTAACCGCTTATCTACACCGGAAGTATCCAAGGTACCGCGGATGATGTGATAACGCACACCAGGCAGGTCCTTAACACGGCCGCCACGAATCATAACAACGCTATGCTCCTGCAGGTTGTGGCCGATACCGGGAATGTAAGCAGAAACTTCGATGCCGTTGGTCAGCTTAACTCTGGCAACCTTACGGAGTGCAGAGTTCGGCTTTTTAGGAGTCATGGTTCTTACCGATGTGCACACACCTCTCTTCTGGGGAGATGCCTGATCGGTAGCTTTCTTTTTGATGGTATTCATACCCATCAACAAAGCCGGAGCCGTAGACTTCTTTTCAACAGTCGCTCTACCTTTTCTGACTAACTGGTTAAATGTTGGCAATATGTTCACCTCCATACATATAGATTTCATATAAAAACGCCTTATGCGTCTTTACCGAGTATCACGGCACAGGCAGTGGGGACTTCCACCTTGCACGCCTTTGCCAGCTCTTTCATAGTGGGAACCGAAACAACCTCTGCTCCGTGTTCCCTGCACAAAGCAAGAAACGGCTTCATCACCCACGCATCGGCATCCTCCGCTGCAAATACCAGCTCGGCTTTGCCGGCAATGACTGCTTGTTTGGACTGTTTCAGCCCTACCACTCTCTGCGCAGACTTTAGTCTTTCCATACAGATTCTCCTTCTGTGCACACTACGAACCGTATTATTTTATCCCATTTTCTCCGTTTTGTCAAGGGATACCGACTGTTTTGCAGCAATTTAATCTTTGTGTTTTTTGACGATTTTTTTCATGCCCAAGCCCATCTTTTTGGTTAATTTTATCTATAAAAAAAGAAGACCACAAGGTGTTGTGGTCATTCTTAGAATTTGTCCCTAATCCATAGATTCCAAAGAGGCAGTTTTCTCAGCTTTTTGAGATTCCGCCTGTTGTTTTTCCCATTCCTCCGCGCTGCGGGGGAGGAACACCTCCCGTATCAGCTTGGCGGTGCCCTCTTCGTCCTGAAGATACCAGGAAACACCGTCTACATACTGCGCTTCGCCGGGAAGTTTATAAGAACCTATCTCGCCGGCATCTAACTTTTGCAGAACAGGAATATGCTTAAGCAGATCCTGCAACGAATAGTTGGTTCTGACATTGTCGGCAATCACATCAAACACATCTGTAATCTTGGTGAACAGCTGGGGCGTAGCCTTCTGACGAATCAGTTCCTTGATAAACTTTTGCTGCCAGTGAATTCTGCCCTCATCTCCCATCACATACTCGCCGGGAGCACTACCGTTGTTGTTATGGCGAAAACGAACAAAATCATGTGCAGCCTGTCCGTCCAGATGTTGGGGTCCTGCATTTAGATGAATATGCAAATTCTGCACCGGGTCATCATAGTTCATATTATAAGGAACATTAAAGTCTACACCGCCCAGCGCATCAACAATTTCTTTAAATCCTTTAAAATTCACGGTCAAAAAGTAATGAATCGGCAGTCCTGTCATGGTTTTAATCTGGCGAATCAGCTCTTCTTCCGGCTCTTTGTCCTTGCCGCTACGGACCCTTTGGATTCCCACGCCCATTGCCGCATTCAGTTTCTGGCGATAGCCACCGGTTTTCACCATGGTATCACGGGGGAAAGAGAGTATATTAATACGCTCCGAGTAGCCGTCGTAGCAAAACAACATAATGGTGTCGCTGCGTGATTGGTCTTCATCAACACCCAGAACCAGAAGGTTTATCATTCCTACCGATGCATCCTCTTTGTCCAGGTTTGCCATGGTGACAGTATCACCCAGGGGAAGCGCAGATATTTGTTTTGCCGCAAACACACCCAGCATAGCAGAAAAAATCACAGATACACAGATCAAGATTGCGGCAATCGTTTGAAAGCGTTTACTCATGAAAGCGTCCAGCCTTTCGATCAAATCATATAGATAGCATTAGTATACCCCATAAAAAAGCTTTTTGTCAACCAAAAACGAAATTTGTTCATGATTTCTTTACACAAGAAGATTGACCCAATTGAAGTTTTGTGTTACACTGTAAGAAAAAGGGGGGATATCAATGCAAATCAAAGAATCTGCAGAAAATTATCTGGAATCCATTCTGTTCTTAAAATCCGAAAAGGGCTCGGTTCGAAGCATTGATATTGCCCATTACATGGGATTTACCAAAGCAAGTGTTTCTGTGGCGATGAAAAATTTTCGGCAAGAGGGCTATATTACGGTAAACGATGATGGGGAGATTCTGCTCACAAAAAAGGGAGAGGAAGTCGCCCATCGGATTTATGAGCGGCATCAGGTGATTGCTAAGGCGCTGATGGCATTGGGCGTCAGCAAGGAAACCGCATCTAGGGACAGTTGCAAAATCGAGCACGACATCAGCGAGGAGACCTTTCAATGTATTAAAAACCATCTGGAAAGACAAGCCTAATCCCATTGCCAATGCAATGGGGTATTTTTTAGCACAAAGGAGGACGGAGAACCGTCCCCTATCCTCCTCCCCTATCCTCTCTTCTGATTTTTTGGTACAAAAAAAGCACCCTCAAAGGGTGCTTTTTCGTTGTTATTAGTCAACTAACTCCAAAATAGCCATTTCTGCAGCATCGCCACGACGGGGACCGATTTTAATAATACGGGTATATCCGCCATTTCTCTCTGCATACTTAGGAGCAATTTCATCAAACAGCTTTACCAC